>NZ_CP024586.1:0-62676 GCF_002754815.1 Roseomonas sp. FDAARGOS_362
GCTAGCTCCTGGCTCACCCAGGCGGGCCTGCCCACCCACCCGCACGACCTCGCCCTTCGTGCCGCCGGCCTCACCGGCTCCTGGAGTGCCGCCTCCGACCTGCACCGCCTGGAGCGCGCCATGCCCGCCACCTGGGGTGGCCGCGACGGCGAGGTGGGCGCGGTCGCCGCCGAGCACCCGGTGGAGCAGGCGCTGGCGCTCGCCCGCCTGCTGGCCCGGCTGCCGGTGTTCCGGACGGATCCGCTGGACGCGGCGGAGACGCTCGCCGCGGCGCTGCGCGCCCTGGGCGACAGCGCCTGGCCCGCCGCCATCGCTTCGCCCGGCGCCGCGGTCCCGGACGTCGCGGCCTGGCGGCGAGGCTGGTTGCGGGCGGGGGAGGGGTTGCCGGCCCTGCTGGCCGCCGCGGAGGCCACGGCCTGCTGGATGCGCGAGGCCGGGGAGGGGGACATCGCCCGGCCGGAGCCGCAGCAGGCGGTGTTCCTGGCCGCCGTGCTGCTGAAGCGCCGGCGGCGGCTGGGCCATGTGCCTTTGGTCTTCTGGAGCGGGGCGGGGCCGGGGGAGCGTCTGCCGCGTCCCACCGCGGATCCGGCCGCGTGGCCCGTGCTGTTCCTTGCTCGCGTGGCGACGGCAGCCCGGCGTGGGCTGGAGGTGCTGGACCGCCTGGAGGTGGCACAGCAGCGACTTGCCGTGCTGGCCGAGGGAGCGCGGCGCTCCTCCTCGCTGCCCGCCGCGGCGGCGCTGCTGCTGCGCCGGCCGCTCGTCACCGCGCCACAGCTGGCGAAGGACCTCGGCCTGACCCATCAGGGCGCGCTGCTGATCCTGGCCAAGCTGCAGGGGGCCCGGATCGTCCAGGAGGTGACGGGCAGGGGGAGCTTCAGGGCATACGTCACATGATGCTTTGAGACAGGGGGTTATCCGGGAGATAGGTACGTCGTTGTTCTTGGCGCCAGACCTGGACACTATGGCAACAGATCTTGTGCTGAAGCCGATCAGTGTGGGCTAGCGGCAACACAGGATGGGAGGGTTGCCTTGAGGACCTGCTTCGGAGCGCGATCGAGCGTTGACACGGCGCGCCCTACGGGCACGCCAAGCGTCCGAAGGCCTCCGAGGCGAGGACTCACCGTCGCGCGCCCCGTGAAGGCCCTCGTCCCACCTGAACCTCAAAATGTCAGCGTCATGAGGAAGCGAAAGGTGCGCCCAGGCAGCAGCACCTCGTCCTTCTTGAAGGAGGCGACGTTGCGAATGTCGGAGTCCAGCAGGTTGCTGCCGATGACCGAAAAGTTCGCGCTACGGACGTCATCGAGGCGAGCCGTGTAGCCAATGCTGGCGTTGAGCAGCTCATAGCCCTTGGTCGAGGTCTCGTTCTCGCTCACTTTGTTCTGGTTGAAGGCGTGAAGGTAGTCGACGGTGCTCTGGAAGTCACCGCCGCGCCAGAAGACGCCACCACCCAGGCGGTGGGGAGGGATGCGGGGCAGGTTTCCGGCGCCGTTCGTGAACTGTGCCCGCACGAAGTCGTAGCGGCCCAATATGCCGACGATACCATCCCCGATGCTGAAGAGGTCTTGCTCCGCCTTAGCCTCCATGCCGTAGAAGCGGGCATTGCGCTGGCCGTAAGCGGTTTGCCGAAACTCCCCGTCTCCGCCGACCGCACAGGAGCTGAACTCCTCGCCGCAATTGGCCCCGGTGAGGACCCGATAGATGAAGTTGTCGAAGTGCGAGTAGTAGGCGCTGCCGTCAAAGCGCGTGCGCCCGATCACTCGTGCCAGGCCCAGCTCCACCGTGGCTGCGGCTTCCTTGCGGAGGTTTGGGTCGCCGATGTCGAAGGTGCCCGAGGCATCGTGGGCGCCGCGCGAGTAGAGTTCGGCCGCGCTGGGCGCGCGCTCCACATACTGCCCGGTCAGGCGCGCCTGCATGGCCCAGGGCAGGTCGTAAAGAGCACCGGCGCTGAAGCTGACCGGCGTGAAGCGGCGCCGACGGCCGGTGTTCTCCAGTTCTACATCGGGATCAACAGGCAGATTTCCGTCCGGAAAGTCCGCCGTAGCGCCAGCGACACGGGCGAGCTCGATACGCGTGGAGGCCTGCAGACGCAGCCGCGAGGTCAAAGTCAGCTCCTCGAACAGATAGGCGGCGTAATTGTCGGTACGGGAGGGCGGGATGAACTCGAAGAACTCGCCGGTGGTCCGCAGCCGCTCCGACTCGGCAGAGAGGCCGAAGGTGCCGTTCAGCATGCCGATTCCGGTTTCCACCGGAACATGCTGCATCTCCAGCCGGCCGTCCCAGGTGTTGTTGCGGAATCCACCATGAACCACCCGGTTGTCATAGGCCGCGAAAGGATCGTCGCCTCCCTCATCCTCATCGGCAGCCCCGATTTCCTCGTGGTGGTAGGTGGTGAAGCCGAACCAGCCGCTGATGCGCTGGATGGGGCCGCGGTCGGGCCGGTACTCGGCACGGTTGGACCAGCGCACCTGCTCCGCGTCGATCGCTGTGCGCGCCGCGGCATCCTCGCCACCGGGGATCTCGTAAAGGCTGCGGAAGTGCGACACGGAGGTGCCGACGAAGCCCTGGTTGAAGATGTAACTCAGCCCCGCCGATTTTCCGTCGGTGCGCACGCCGCTGTTCTCTTGCCGCCTGCCGCCTGGGATACGGTAGTCGCTGTCGTAGCGGCCAAACAGGTCGAAATGGGCCACCCAGTTGCCGGCACGGACGTCGGTGCTGCCCACCCCGTTCCAGCCACGCGTTCCGGTGTTCCAGCCACCGGAGAGATGCCCTTGCACGGCGCGGTCCGGTAGCATGGTGGGAATGCGGTTGTTGATGACGTTCACCACACCGCCGATGGCCTGGGAGCCCCAGCGCAGCGCGGCAGGACCACGCACCACCTCGATCCGTTCCGCCGTCAGCGGATCAAGCGGAACCACATGATCCTCGCCGTAGGAAGAGACATCGCCAGAGGCAAAGCCGTTCTCCTGCAGGCGTGTGGATCGGCATGGAATAGGAACCCTGTTGGAGGGGTGATCGGCGTCCAAACGGGGCTCTGACTCAATTTTGCTGAAGTTGACGTGCTGGGTTCCCTGGTCAGTCAGGGATCAGCAGGATGGCGAGGAACCTCAGTCCAGCAGCTTTAATCCCGCCAGGATTCGTCCTGGAGAGCGTGGACGAGACCGGCACAGCGGTGGTGATGACGGTGCGACCATCAACGGTAGCAGGGATCTGTCCCGGCTGTGGTGGCGTCAGCCATCGAGTGCACAGCCGCTACACTCGGAACTTGGCCGATCTCCCGTTGAGCGGGCGTCCTGTGGAATTGAAGCTCCTCGTCCGGCGGTTCCGCTGCGACCGTGCCCTGTGCCCCCGCCGCATCTTCTCCGAACGGTTCGTGGCTGCGACGCCATGGGCTCGGCGCACGGCCCGGCTGGACGAGATCGTCCACCACCTCGGCCTGGCGCTTGGCGGCCGTCCGGCCGCGAGCTTCGCCCAGAGGCTGCGATTACCGGTCAGCAACGACACCTTGCTGCGGGTCGTCCGGCGCCGTGGAAGCCCAGCGTTCACGCCACCGCAGGCGGTCGGGATCGATGATTGGGCGTGGAAGCGCAACCACCGTTACGGCACGCTGATCTGCGACCTGGAGCGACGACGCACTATCGCCCTCTTGCCCGACCGCGAGCCCGCAACGGCGCAGGCCTGGTTGTCCGGCCAGCCGCAGATCGAGATCGTGACCCGCGACCGCGGTGGCGCCTACGCCCTGGCCGCGGCACGGGCGCTACCTGATGCGATGCAGGTAGCCGATCGTTGGCACCTGATGGAGAACGCCAGCCAGGCTTTTCTGGCCGCGACCCGAGCCTGCATGCGCCAGGTGCGCGCGGCTATCGGCGCCACCACGGTCGACCCCCGGCTGCTGACCGCGGCGGAGAAGCTCCAGTACGAGGGTTATCTCCGACGTGAGGACGCCAACGCCGCGGTCTTGGCGCTGCACAAGGCGGGCAAGGCGATCAAGGAGATCGTCCGGTGCACCGGTCATAGCCGCGGAACGGTGCGGCGCATCCTGCGCGGCCAGCGCGCGGATGTGTTCCGCACGCGGGAAAGCTCGCTCGACGCACACCTCCCCTGGCTGGACGCGCGCTGGGCGGCTGGAGTCCGCAACGGCGCCGCGCTGTGGCGCGAGCTTCGCGATCTCGGCTTCCACGGCTCGCTGCGGGTGGTCGCAGAGTGGGCGACGCGTCGCCGCCGGTCAGAGCAGGTCAACGTCGAGGGGCTGAGCCGTGTTCCGTCGGCCCGCACCGTGGCACGCCTGATGACCATGGCGCGTGACAGCCTGTCCAAGACGCAGACTGTGACGGTGGCTGCTATCGAAGCAGCGGTGCCTACCCTGGTCCAGGCGCGGGAGATCGTCGAAGCCTTTCACGCCTTGATCCGCCGAAAACATGAGGCCGCGTTGGATGGCTGGCTCGACAGGGCGGCAGCCAGCCTCCTGGCCCCGTTCGCGCGCGGGCTCGCCCGGGATCATGTCGCCGTCCGAGCCGCAATTTCCTCCGCTTGGTCCAACGCCCAAGCCGAGGGGCAGATCAACAAGCTGAAGGTGGTCAAACGCCAGATGTATGGCAGAGGGAATCTCGACCTGCTCCAGGCCCGCGTCATAGCAGCAGGCCGATGACCGCCATCGAAATTGCGTCAGAGCCCCTTTTGCGTGCCGATCTGGGGTCCCAATTCAGTGCCGATTGACACATCCACTAGGTAGGCGCGCCGCCACCACGTCTGGATGGCATCCCCGGCCGCGCGCAATCGTCCGTCCGCCGGCAGGCGCTCGCGCTTTTCGCGCTGGTTCACCTGCCGGTGCGCCGGCAGCAGGTTCCACAGGTCACCGCAGGGCCAGGCCGACCAGGGCAGGCAATGGTCGATGTCGAGGCTCGCCGCGTCCAGGCGTCGGCCACTCCAGACGCAGTGCAGTCCGCCGCCGGCCTCAATGAGACGTAGGGCGCGCTCACGCGGCAGCGCCACGCCGCGCGACGGCTCGGCCCAGGTCATCATCGCCGCGGCGATGACGCCCTCCTCCAGCACACGGCCCTGCCGTGCCGCGTAGCCGCGCATCAGCCGCGCCCACTCCGCCAGCAGGGCGGGCTCCACCCACACTGCGAAGCGTCCCATCGCCCGCCACAGCTCATCCGGCACGCGCATCTCGCCAAAGCTCGCCAGGAACGCGGCGTCCAGCACCACCTCGCCGCTACCGGCCGGTGGTGTTCGCCTGCGGGTCGGCAGCACGGGCCAGCCGTCGGCGTAGGTGGTGTAGGTGGCTGGCATCCTGGCGATCAGATCGGCCGCCTCCCGCAGTGCCTGCCGCACCGCCCGGGCCGCATCACCCGAGAAGCGCGCGCCCACGCGCAGGTCGAGCCGTGGCACCAGCCCCGCCAGCAGCGCCCGGAAGCCCGGCCCGGCGAAACCCAGCCCGTCCGGCCCGGCGTTGCTGGGCATCTGCGGCAGCCCGGCCGCCACCAGCGGCAGGTACAGGCGCAGCCAGTTCACCGCCACCAGCCCGAGCGGCAGGTCGATGCTGCCCTCGTCCTTCGCCACAGCCATGCCCGCCTGCCCGTCGGCCGCGCGGCACAGCGCTCTCAACAGGCCGAGCTTGTAGCTGGAGCTCTTGTTGTCGTTCAGGATGACGTGGCGCAGCAGCGGCAGGGCGCCGGTGCCATCGTCAGGCAGGCGCAGCGCCACGCCGGTCCAGCCGATCTCCGGCCGGCCCATGGCATCGGCTATCGCGGCGGTGCGCACCACCAGGGCACCGTGATCGCGCGCCAGGATCTCCAGCTCGGTCAGCGAGACGGGATGCATGGACCGCCCTGGCTCGGCCGGTCCGCCGCGCAGGGTCACGGCCAGCAACCCGCCCGGCCGCAGGAGCCCCAACAGCTTGCGCAGGGCCCGCGGCCGATCGCCCGGCGCCACGTGCTGCCACACAGCGCTCAGGTGGATCAGGTCGAAGCCCAGCCCCAGCCGGTAGGTTGCGGGCAAGCCGGGCAACCGGTCGGCCAGCCAGCGGATGCCGGCCCTGGCATGGCGCCGCTCCGCCTCGGCGCGCAGGGCAGCCGAAGGCTCTACCGCCACCACGTCGTGACCGAGGTCGGTCAGCCAAGCGGCATCGCGGCCGCTGCCGGCCCCCACGTCCAGCACCAGGGCCGGTGCCGACGGCAGCAGTCCCTCCAGCCAGCCGTGCAGCCGCTCCGGTGCCATCGCCTCGTAGGCCTCCGCCACGCGAACGGCGTTCGTGTCGTACCAGGCCACGGAGTCGGAGAAGGCGCTCATGAGGCCTGAGCATAGGCGCGAACAGGCAGTTGTGACCGGCCGGCGCGTTTCCCCGGCAGCATCAGCACGATCAAGCTCTTGTTTTGTTCCTTTACACCAGTCGCACCCCTCCCCGCCCATGCCTCTTGTCGAGGAGGCAGTGCGCACCGCGCTCGTGCTGTGACGATCCCGGCGCCGTCGCGACCGTCAGCGCCCGGCGCCGGGCCTCGTATCCTCCTCCAGCAGCTCGCTGACGCGCAGCTCGCTGCTGATCCGTCCCCGGCGCGCCAGCACGGCCACGGGCGTGCCCGGCCGCAGCGCCTCGAACCGCGCCGGCCGCACCCGTACACAGGGCACCTGCCCGCCGATGCGCAGGCACACGGTGTAGCGCTCGGGTTCGTGGTCCGGCACCACCGCGGTGCTGGCCTGGCCGTTGGCCGAGATCACCGGCGCTACCGTCATGCCGGAAGAGGCCGGCCGCCAGCTCCGGCTGAGCACCACCCCCTCCAGACGCTCCACCGGCCTCCAAGCGAAGTCCGCCAGCGTGAAGGCCAGCCACCAGGCCAGCGCCGCGGTGCCGACGGCCAGCAGCCACAGCGTGGCGCTGAGCAGCACCATCGGGAAGCGATGCTCCCCCGGCACCCGGGGCCGCAGCAGCGCCATCCAGGGATCGAGGAACATCTCCGCCAGCCACGAGGGCTCGCGCAGACCCTGCCCTGTCCCGCCGGATCCATGCCCGCTCAAGTCGCCTCCCAGAGCCTGCCCGAGGCGCCGCAATGGCCCTCGCGCTCGTTGCCCCGTTCGATGGCGCACAGCACGAAGTCCAGCGGATCCGGCATCGCCGGCTCGCCGGTGACCAGATGATCGGCCAGCGGCGGCAGCGGTGCGGGCTGGACCCGGGGATGCAGGCAGCAGGCCAGCTGCCAGGCCTCGCGCGCGCTGCGCAGCGAGGGCAGGCCGCACAGCGTCCACAGGTCCAGCCGGGCGTGCCGGCAGTCCCGGCACAGCCGGGGCGCCCGGCTGGAAGCGTCGGGCTCCCCGGCCATGGTCACCCTCCCTCCTCCTGCCTCAGGAGCCGACCACGAAGACCGAGGTCCGGTCGGTCCGCTCCTGGTGGGTGACCGGGCGCACGCTGACCCAGACGCCGGGCGCGCCCTCCCATTCCCACAGGTGCGATCCATGCTCGTCCAGCAGGTCGTCGCTGAGTGCCGGTCCGGGGCTGACCCCGGTCGCCACCTCGTTGGCCGGCCGGCCCGGCCACTGGATCAGGTCGCCCACCCCCTGCGCAACCCCACCCTGCTGGTGCTGCTGCGTCTGGCGCAAGCTTTGGAAGTGCTGGTCACCAGGTTGCTGGAAGAACCACCATCCCGTCGGAAGACAGAGCAACCGCCCGCGAAGCGCTGACAAGCGCCTTCCGTCACGACCGGCACGGAAAGCGGGCGAGGCGCATGGCCTCGTCCCGCTTTGCTGGCCCCGGCCTTCACCCGCCGGGAGGGCGGGGCGCCGGCTCCGGTGAGGGAGGGCACCGTCATCGCCTGACGCCCGCTACGACACTGAGGTAGGTCGTCCTTGCTGCATCGCAACAGGCCGGCGCATGGCTCGGATGCGGCAACCTGAACTTTGTCGGGAAATCTCCGCATTTCATTCCGTTTTGCCATTGAAAATGCAGGCCCCACTTCCCATATGAGTGGAGGTGAAGCCGGGAGCCGTTCGTTCCGCCCCGCCTTCCGGGCGCCTGTCGCCCCCACCTCCCCATCCCCATCCTCATCCTGGCGGACCGATGCGCACGCCTCCTGGCAGCGCTCCGGTCCCGGACCGCGCATCCGGCACTGAGCCGGCCGTCTTCTGCGAACCTCCTGCCCTGCCAGCGGTGGCAGCCCGATGACCGGGATGGGCCGCCCGGCGCTGCCCCTCGCCCTGGGCCTTGCGCCGGCCCCGCCGCGTGCGCGCGGCGGATCCTCTTCCTTCTCTCCCCCTTCCGCTTTCCTTCCCTTCGCCCGGCTTCACCACGCGTTGTCTCTTCTGCGTTCGCGGCTCTCCGGTGATCACCGGCGGGGGCGCCACATCATCGCGCCCCCTCTTTCCTCCTTCGTCCCGTGTCCCTGGCCGGTCTCGGTAGCTCCCAAGCCGACCGTCGCGGCCCTTGAGCAAGGCCGAAACCATCCTCCAGGACACCACGATGCTCTTCAGCACTGACGTTCCTGACCACGAGGCCCAGCGCCAGCGGGCCCGGCTCTTCCGGCTCTTCGCCGCACAGCTCCTGCCCACGGTGGCGGAGGCCAGCGATGCCGCCCTTCCGGGGGCAGCGGAGTTCGAGCGCCTGCACCGGCGCCTCGATGTCCTCGAGCGCCACATGGCCGACCTGATGTTCCTCCAGCTCTCCGCGCAGGACCTCCTGCTCGGCAGGCGGCGGGACTTCTCGGTTCGCAGCCGCGACCTCATCGTCGCGGCCCTGCGCCAGGCACCCTACCGGGGCCGCTGCCCCTGCTGCGGCCACGAGCCCGTCCTCGACGAGGCGGGCCTGCCGCTGGAGGGGACCGAGTTCGACCACGCCTTCCACCGCGGGCTGAACCGGCCCGAGCATGGCTGGCTGGTCTGCCGGCCCTGCCACCGCGAGATGACCCATGGCGGCTATCTCGCGCGCTTCGGGCGCCTCGAGGAGTTCCGCGCCTTCCAGGGCGCGGTGCTCGCCGAGCGGGAGCGATCCCGGACCAGGCCTGCGGACGCCCCGTCCTGACGCTGGCTCCCGCCAGCAAAGCAAAGCCCCCGGCCATCGAGGCCGGGGGCTTTTCGCGTTTCCGGGCCTGGCGGCTCCGGCGTCACCGGGCCGGAGCCGCGGCCTGTGGCAAACCGGGAACCCGGCACGCCGCGGACAAATCCTGAGACGCCAACGTATCGAAATAACGCACTCGTTGCCTTGATGAGACAAAGCTTAACGATTACCGCCTTCCCCTGATCTCGGAGGGGATTTGCCAGACGTGTCCGGAACGCTGCCCACGGTTTCCCTGGTTCTCGCCAAACCCTATCTCACAGAGGGAACCGACAAGACCCTCGACGTGATCGTCGTTCGGACGCCGTCCGATCTGACGAGTTCCGTGACCTTGGAGTTCTTCACGCCCGTCACCACTCGCAATGTCGCCGGAGCGGACGACTTCGTCGGCGGCCTCGCCTCGAAGGTGGTGACCTTCGCCCCGGGCGAGACGTCCAAGGCGGTGAGCTGGGGCATCGTCGACGACGATGTTCCCGAGGTCCCCGGTGCGATCGGCCTGTGGCTGCGCAATCCGGTCAACGCCACCGTCAGCATGAGCGGTGGTGGATCGACCATGGCGTTCATCCAGGACAACGATCCGACCGATACGATGAGCATCGCCGCTGTCGGCACCCCGGCCGTGCGGGAGGGCGATGCGTCGGACCAGGGCTCGCACAAGCTCACCTTCGACATCGTGCGCGAGGGCAACACCTCCTGGCCGGTCACCGCAGCGATCGTGATCGAGGCCGACACCTCGGCCGGCGCGCATTCGGCCTCGGCCGGTGACATCGTGGGCGGCTTCGCCACGCAGCAGGTCTATTTCAATTACGGCGAGACTCATAAGACCTTCGAGGTCGCCATCGCCGGCGACACCCTCCTCGAGGGCAACGAGACCTTCGTGGTCCGTATTACCAACACCTGGAGCCCGTCGGGAGCACCGGGCTTCCTGACCGGGATCGGCACCGCCGCGGTCACCGCGACGATCCTCGACGACGATACGCCGGTCGTGTCGGGCACCGCCGGCAACGACGTCCTGCACCATGTCGATGGCTCCCACATCTACGACGGCGGGGCCGGCTTCGATGTGCTGGACTACGGTGCCATGGGCCGCCGCGGCCTCGCCGTGACCCGCTCCGCCGAGGGCGACGTCGTCATCAGCCATGGCGGCCAGACGGACACGCTGCGCTCGGTGGAGGAGGTCCGCCTGGCCGATGGGCGCCTCGTCTTCAATGAGGCCGATCCGGCGGCGCAGGTGGTGCGGCTCTACCACGCGGCCCTCGATCGCGGCCCCGAGCAGCAGGGCCTGAACTTCTGGATCGACCGGCTCGGAGAGGGCCACAGCCTGCTCGATCTGGCGCAGAGCTTCCTTGCCAGCCCGGAGTTCAACGCACGCTACGGCAGCCTGACGGACAGCCAGTATGTCGACCGCCTCTACCAGAACGTCCTGGGCCGCGAGGGCGAGGCGGCGGGCAAGGCCTGGTGGCTGTCCCAGCTGGGCAGCGGCCACAGCCGCGCCGAGGTGCTGCAGGGCTTCTCGGAGAGCGCCGAGAACCGGAACAACACCGCCGACCTCTGGCGGAACGGCATCTGGGACGTCGACGAGCATGCCCTGCAGGCCGCCCGGCTCTACGACACGGTGCTGGGCCGGCTGCCCGACGCTCCGGGCCTGGCATTCCAGGCCTCGCTGCTCGACAGCGGCGTCGCGCTGCGGGATGTCGCCGCGGCCTTCACCCGCAGCCCCGAGTTCCAGGCGAAATACGGCGCGCTGGACGACCGCGGGTTCGTGTCCAGCCTCTACCTGAACACGCTGCACCGCGCCGCCGAGCCGGCCGGGCTGGACCACTGGGTGGCCCAGCTCCAGGGCGGCGCCTCGCGCAGCGACGTGGTGCTGGGCTTCTCCGAGAGCCCGGAGCACATCGCCCTGACCGATCCGCAGTTCATGTCCGACGATCCGGGCAGCTACGGTATCGCCTTCGCCTGAAGGGTAATCGGCATCGGGAATGGGCGGCCGCGTCATGCTGCCCGCTTCTTCCCGGATCCTGACGTCACGCTGGTTCTGGACCGCGCATCCGGCACTGAGCCGGATGCTTCTGCGAGCCTGTACTCCGTCAGCGGCGACAGATGGATGGCGGCTCGCACCACCATCTGCATCTAACGGGCCTCATTGCATCGCTTACGCCGCGAGGAAAGGGCTGCAGAGAGTTCCGAAATAGCCAAGAGGCCTGCAGACGTTGTGCTCGCAACAACAGAGGACAGCGAACATAGTATCACCAGTACTGCCTTTGGGGCGTAGTGTGCACGGTGTTCATTGATCTTCACATGGCCGATCCCGGTGGAACGTGCCACGATATCGCTGCACGGAACTTCGCATCAGGCTGCGGTATCAATTCGCACGGTCGATTCCATGCGATGATCGGCGAGAAAGCGTGCGCCACGGCTCGCCTCCCCCATCTCCTGCACTGCCTGCCGGAGTTCGGACGCCAGCCCGTGCATGCGTGCCTCATCCAGTCGTACCAATGGGCCGGCAAGACTGAGCACGCCGAGCGGCTCCTGCGAGTCTGGCTGGCGTACTACCATGGCAATAGCGGCGGTACCCGGTGTGAAGCCGTCGGTCATGACGGCATAGCCACGTGCACGCGCAAGATGGAGCCGTTCCAGCAATGCCTGCATCGTCATAGGGGCATTGCGGCCGAGACGCTCTGGATCACCGAAGCCCTGTAGGCTCACCAGCGTCATCGCCTCCTCATCCGTCATGGTGGAAAGCCAGGCATGACCATTGGCAGTGGAGGAAAGATGCGCCGTTGCGCCGTCATCGGGGTCGTAGCGAAGCCCATCCCGTGCGCCCTGGCACTTCGCTACCCAGATCAGCTTTCGGCCACTGACGATGGCCAAGCGGCACAGCACACTATTGCGGGTGGCCAGACGGTCGACGATGGGCTGAGCGATGCTGGGGATACCGTTGCGGGCGAGATAGGTGAGCCCCAACGAGATCAAGCGAATGGTCAGAAGGTAGGGCCCGCTGCTATGAGCCTGACGGACATAACCATTTTGCACGAGTTCCGTCAGGAGACGGTGGGTTGCGCTACGAGGAATGCGCAACGTGTCGGCCAGCACGTGCAATGGCAGCCCATCCGCATGCAGCGACAATAATTCCAGCAGTCGCAAGCCGCGCCCCAGGACGTTGCTCATGAAGGCTGCCCGAGAGCCGAGTGATGTGACCGTAGGCCGAAAATCATGCGCCGCATGGAGTGGAATCTAGTATCGGCTGATATATGGTGCAATGTGGAATGCAATTCCACGAACCGGGCCGAAGGTGCTCTGGAATACGAGAGGGAGAGACGTATGAAGGTACCCCACGCACCTCTGATAGGGCGCCGTACCATCCTGAGCGGGTCGGCAGCTATCCTGTCAACTCCTTGGATTCGCTCGGCTTCTGCCGCAGAAGATGCCATCAAGCTGGGCTTGGTCTTTGCGAAACAGGGCACTTGGACCGAGCAGGGCGAACAACTCGTCAATGGTGCCCGAATCGCTCTGGAACAGGTGGGAAGCAAGGCGCTGGGCCGACCGGTCGAGTTGGTCTGGCTGGATGAGCCGAGCCCGCAGGTGGCGCAGCAGAATATGCAGAAGCTGGTCGAGGAGGAGAAGGTTGCGGCTGTGATCGGCGGCACCAACAGCGGCACTTCCCTCGCCATGGCTTCGGTCGCCAAACGTGCGAAAGTTCCTTACATTACACCCAATGCGGCCGCGCGCGAGATCACTGGCAAGGACTGCAACCGCTACACCTTCCGGGTGCTGACGACGACTCCCGTGGCTTCCCGGGCCATGGCGCCGCACCTGACTGCCATCGGCAAGAAGTGGTACTTTCTCACCGCCTCCTATGCCTTTGGCCAGGATATTTACGCCTCCATGAAGGGGCTGCTCGACGAGGCGGGTGGCCGCGAACTGGGCCACGACAACACGCCCCTGGGCACCACCGATTTCTCCTCCTTCATCCTCAAGATCCGCTCGGCCCGGCCGGATGTGGTGGTGGCGGGGCTGCCAGGTGGCGACCTTTCCACTTTCCTGAAGCAGTACGGCGAGATGGGCATGAAGGGCCGCATCCCTGTGGCCTGCCCGATCATAGGCGATGCCGATCTTTGGGCCGTCGGGCCACAGGCCGCGACAGGAATTTATGGCAAGCCCTGGCACTTCAGCGATCCCACCAACCCGGAGGCTGACCGGACCTTCGCTGCTGCCTATCAAACCCGCCACAACAAGCCCGCAGCAGACAAGGCGTGGCTGGGCTGGATGAGCATGCGAACCTTGCTCGGCGGAATTGAGAAAGCAAAGTCGGTAAAGCCGCAGGAAATCGTGGCCGCGCTGGAGACCGCGCGCTTTCCTGACGGTGTCGTCGACGCCTATTACCGCGCCTGGGACCACCAGATGCTACGGCGTTGCCTTGTAATGAAGGTGAAGGAGCAGATCACCGACCGCTGGGACTGGCTCGACCTGCTGGCCCAGGCACCAGAGAAGCCCAGCGATCTGGAGGCTCTATACGGCACGCCTGCCGAGATCGGCTGCCAGATGGAAGGTGCGTAAGCACGGCGGCAAATCATGCTTGGGTCAGTGGCGTCATTCATCCGGATGGCACCACTGACCTGCCCGTCATGGCAAACGAGTTGAGCACACACACGAGGCCGCGCAGCAAAGCGCGCCTCGCTCGACGCTATGGGACCTTTACATTCTTCCATGAGGCAGGAAGTTAATGTCGTCTTTCCTGTCGTGGAGACCAAGAACAGAAAGGATCGCGGCAAGCTAAGCACAAAACGCCATCTCGTCAGGATGCTCAGGGCACGCCACTTGGCCTGACGCTGAGCTGAGCCAACCGCCACGACAGTCGCATGCTGGTGCACGCACTCGATGCAGCGCCGGTCGTGCGGGCCAGGCACAGGGGGCAGCCCTGCCCTAGGTCCACCAAGTATCAAGCTGACAAAGCCTATGATCACTGTCGCTGCCGTCGTGAGTGTCATGCCCGCAGCACCGCACGGCGAGGGATCGAGAGCAGCGCCCGGCTTGGCCGCCACAGGTGGGTGGTAGAGCGCACCTTCGCGTGGCTGGCTTAGTTCCGACGTCTGGCGATCCGCTACGGGCGCCTTGCCGGCCTACACCCGCCCTGACGACCCTCATCTGCGCCGGCATCTGCCCGCGTTAGTTCGGACGGCTTTGTTCTTGCCTTTTACCTGCCCGAATCGAGATTTCGATCACTGCCGTCGCCCTCGCTCCTCGTTCAAGCTCAGCACCTCGGGTCAGACGCCATCTGAAAATTCCCTCTTCCTGGGTCAGATAGCTTCAAATTCCAGAAGGAAGATATATAGTTCCATTTTGGAATGGAATTCCATAAAAGTCTGGCGCGCCAACGCTACGACCACTAATCAAGCGAAAGCTCCAGGGAGAGAGACATGCACAGTGGCAGCCACCCACGCACCGCATACAGAGAAGTTCCCCGATGCGGGTTCTGATAACGGGCGGCAGCGGCTTCCTGGGTGCCTGGATCCTGCGCTGCCTGCTGAAGGAAGGAATGACGTGTCGCGTTCTCGACCTGCGTCCCGATCCGAGTTTGGCACGGGAGATCGCCGGGCTGGAACCCGGTGACCCGCGGGTGGAATGGCACACGGCTGACGTTCGCGACGGCACGGCGCTGCGGGATGTCGCCATGGGTTGCGGCGGACTGATTCACCTCGTCGGGCTGCTCACTCCCGCCTGTGCTGCGAACCCGGTTCTGGGGGCGGAGGTAAACCTGATCGGCTCAATGCACGCCTTTGCAGCGGCAAAGGCGGCCGGGATCGGCCGGGTGGTGTACGCTAGCAGCGCTGCTGTCTTCGGACCTGAGGATGGGCAGACCCCATGCCCTGTCACGCATTATGGTGCCACCAAACTGGCGGTGGAGGGCACGGCGCGCGCCTTCTGGAAGGATGCCGGCATCGCCAGCACCGGCTTCCGCCCCTACGTGGTCTACGGCCCCGGCCGGGAAGGCGGGCTGACCGCCGCTCCGAGCTTAGCCTGTCGCGCTGCAGCCCGAAGCGAGCCCTACGTGATTCCCTATACCGGTGCGTCTGGAATGATCTTCGCCGAAGATGTCGCTGCGGCCTTCGCGGCCGCGCTCCACAGCGACAGGCCGGGTGCAGAGGTCTTCAATCTGAACGGCGAGACAGCCGACATGACCGCGTTGATCGCGGCGATCCGCCGCATCGTGCCAGAAGCCGAACTACGCGCCGAGGGTGGACCACTCCCCTTTCCGGAGGAACTGGCCCGCGACAACCTGCGCACAGCGCTGCCCGGCCTGCCGGAGACATCGCTCGCCGAAGGCATCGCCCGGACCATCGCCTATTACAGAGGCTGAGCGAAGCCGCACCGTGGCCAGGGGAGGAAAAAGCATGAACAAGATTGGCTGGAATGGGCCGACACGGCGGCAGGGACTGCTCGGTACGCTGGGACTGGGCCTTGCAGCTACGCCGCTCGCCGCTCCATTCATCGGCGGCGCCGCAGCGGCAGAGCCGATCCGGATCGGTCTCGTGCTGGCGAAACAGGGCGCGATGGTCCAGCAGACCGAGTACATCGCCCAGGGCACCTATCTCGCCCTGCAGCAGAACCCTACCGTGCTTGGCCGCACCGTCGAGCTGACCTGGCTGGATGAGCCAGACCCGCAGGCGGCACAGCAGAACATGCAGAAGCTGATTGAGGAGCAGAAGGTCGTCGCCGTGCTGGGTGGCGGGCTGAGCGCCAATGCACTGGCCATGTCGGCCGCAGCGAACCGGGCGAAGATCCCATACATCGCCAACAACGCGGCGGCGCGTGAGATCACTGGCAAGGACTGCAACCGCTACACCTTCCGTGTCCAACCTTCGGTGCCGGTGCAGACCCGCGCCATCGCGCCCTACCTCTCGAAGCTGGGGAAGAAGTGGTACTTCCTCACGGCCTCCTACGCCTTCGGCCAGGACATCCTCCGCTCCTTTCGCGCGGTGCTGAAGGAGCAGGGTGGCACAGAGGTTGGCACCGACGAGGTGCCGCTGAACACACCGGACTATAGCTCCTTCATCCTGAAGATTCGCCAGGCGAAGCCGGATGTCGTGGTGGGTGGGCTTGCCGCATCCGACATCTCCACCTTCCTGAAGCAATGGAACGAGCTGGGTATGCGCGGCCGCATCCCCTTTGCTGAGATCGCCATTGGCGATACCGACATCTGGTCAGTGGGTCCTGCCGCCTCCGGCGTCTATTCCAAGCCATGGTATTTCAACGACCCGAACAACTCGCCTGCCGACCGCGCTTTTACGGAAGCGTACCGAGCGAAGCACAGTCGGCCGCCGGCGGACAAGGCGTGGATGGGCTGGCTGGCCATGCGCTCCCTGCTGGAATCCATCGAACTCGCCGGCTCGACGGCACAGGAGGCCATCGTCGATGGACTGGAGCGCTGGCGCGCCATGGATGGCGACCTGCCGATATACTACCGCAACTGGGATCATCAGATGCTTCACCGGACCCTGGTGGTCGAGGTCAGAACCCGTTTCATAACGGCTGAGGCGGGGTGAGCGGCGGGAGTTCTGCGCGTTCGGAGGGTGTCTGACGTCCTTCGAGGTGGCCCATGTGGACCCCTGCCGCCCGCGCGCAGCTTGCGCGCGGCTCCCAGCCTTATGCAACGTGCCTAACCGATGCCGAGTGGGCCCTGGTCGAGCCCTTCTTGCCAAGCCCTGCAAAGACCGGACGACCCCGGTCCTGGCCGATGCGGCGGGTGGTCGATGCGATCCTCTACGTGCTCCGTACCGGCTGCGCCTGGGCGCATCTGCCCCGCGACTTCCCGCCGCCCGGGACCGTGCACCGTTGGTTCCTGCGCCTCTCGCGCCGGGGCACCTTCGAGCGACTGGCGCACGCCCTCATCATGGCCGACCGCGAGCGGGTCGGCCGAGAGGCCTCACCGACAGCGGCGGTGTTGGACGCCCAATCCGTCCGCTCGGGCGGTGTCGGCGTGAAAGGTGTCCGCGGCTACGATGCCGGGAAGAAGGTGACGGGCCGCAAGCGCCACGCCCTGGTGGACACGGACGGTAGGCTCCTGCTCGCCGCCATCTCGCCCGCCTGCCTGCATGACAGCCGAGGGGGTGCGGCCCTCCTGGCCATGTCGCGCCGCCCTTGGCCGTTCCTGGCCCGCTGCTTCGCCGACCGCGCCTACGCCGGTCCGCGGGTCGCCCGAGCCTCCCCCGTCGCCGTTACCATCATCGGCAGCGCACCCGGCCAGAAAGGCTTCGCCGTGCAACCCAGGCGCTGGGTGGTGGAGAGGTCCTTCGCTTGGTTCGGCCGCTGCCGACGCCTCGCTCGCGATCACGAGGCCACCGTCGGTTCCGCCGTCGCCTTCTTCACCCTCGCCGCCGCCATGATCCTCGTCCGGCGTCTGGCTCAGCCGTTATGAAACGGGGTCTCAGGCCGAAGATTGCTGACCAATGGGACTATTTCGAAGTCCGGGAATCCTTCCCGCGTGATCAACCGGCACTGGAGGCAGCCTTCGGCGCCCCGGAGGAGATCGGTTGCCGCATGGGCGCGCTGTGACAGCCCCGCCTGATCCTTCCAGCCTGAAGCAGCGGCGGCCTGGCCGGCCGCCGTCCTCGCAACCTTCGGGAGAGCCGCCGTGCTCGACATCCTCCTATCACAGGCCGTCAACGGTCTGGTACTAGGCTTCCTCTACGTACTGATCGCGATCGGACTGTCGATCATCTTCGGTATGCTGGGCATTGTGAACTTCGCCCATGGTGCCTTCTTCGCCCTTGGCGCCTATTTCGCCGTCTCGCTCTATCAAACCTTCGGCTGGATCGCCGTGCCCCTTGCGCCGCTGCTGGTTGGCGCGCTGGGCATGGCGGTGGAGTTCCTGTTGGTGCGAAGGCTCTATGGCAAGGAACCCCTGATCAGCCTGATCTTCACCTTCGCCCTCGCTTTGCTGATCGAAGCGCTGATCCGCCTCATCTGGGGCGCGGGTGGGCAGCCCTTCTCACCGCCGCCTTTCATGACTGGTTTCGTCGAATGGGGGCCGGTGCTGATCACCACCTACCGCCTCGTGGTTCTGGCAACAACGGTTGCGATCCTCCTCGCCCTCTGGGCTTTCCTGAGATTCACCCCCTATGGCCGTATCTTGCGCGCTGGATCGCGCGATGCGGAGATGGTCAGCCTGCTCGGTATCAACCTGCCCTGGGTGCTGACGGGCGTCTTTGGCTTGGGCTGCATGCTGGCAGGAACCGCGGGGCTGTTGGCCGCGCCGCTCTGGACGGTCACGCCTTCCATGGCGGCGGGGGCGGTGATGCCAGCCTTCGTCATCGTCACCATAGGCGGCCTCGGCTCCTATGCCGGGGCGGTGGTCGCTGGCCTGCTGGTCGGGCTTGTGACCGCGTTGAGCATCCAGTTCTGGCCCGAGGCCTCTGCCGCATCGATGTATGTGCTGATGGCCGCCATCCTGCTGATCCGGCCGCGGGGCCTGTTCGGCGAGCGTTGGGAGCGCTTCGAATGAGCAACGCCCGCAATATCCTGCGCCATCCTGTCCTCTGGGTCGCGCTCGTCCTTGGCGGCCTCACCGCCTTTGTCCTGCTTACCGGCCAACCGTTGAGCCGCGTCACACAGATCGCCGTCTACATGCTCTATGGTGCGGGCGTGAACCTGCTGATGGGCTATACGGGCCTTGTACCCTTCGGCGCCTCGGTTTTCTTCGGTTTGGCGAGCTACGCCGCCGCGCTGTCGATGGGCTCGCTCTTTGGTGTAGAAGTGGGCGCGTTGCTTTTCTCGATTGCCTTCTCGTTCGCGCTCGCCTTCGCGTTGGGCCTCGTCATCCTGCGCCGGCGCGGCTTGTACTTCTCGCTTCTTACCCTGGCCTGCTCACAGATCGCCTTTGAGATCGTCTTCAAGTGGACGGATTTCACCGGTGGCGAGAACGGCATTCAGAACGTACCGCGCCCCTGGTTTACCAGCTTACCCGCCTTCCACTTCTTCACCCTGGTCACCGTCACTGCAGCGATGTGGTTTCTCTGGCGGCTGGTACATGCTCCCTTTGGCCGTACCTTGCAGGCGATCCGCGACAACGAGCCACGGGTCCGAAGCCTTGGCTATGACGTGTTCCGCACGAAGCTCGCCGCGTTCGTGGTTTCGGCGGGGGTGATTGGCTATGCAGGCGGATTGCTCGCTTTCCTGATCCAGGGCGCTTACGCCAACAATCTTTCCTGGGTGCATGCCGGTGACAGCCTTCTGATGACAGTGCTGGGGGGCGTACACCATTTCCTCGGTCCGCTCTGGGGCGCAATCGTCTTCATCATCCTGGAGGACCGATTGAGCGCGGTCACCGAGAACTGGTGGCTGATCTTTGCGCCTATCATCATGGCCTTTGCCCTGCTCTCGCCGGAAGGTATCCAAGGCTTGGTGCAGCGCCTGCTGAAACGCGAGCACTGGACACTCACCCGACGTGGCATACCGCCTCGTCCGGCCACTATCCGCGCCTACGAGGCACCACGGCTGAAGATGGCGGAAGGAAAGCCAATTCTGACGGTGGAGCATCTGACGCACCGCTTCGGATCGCTGGTCACCGCCCGCGACATCAGCCTGGAGGTGTATCCGCACCAGCTGCACAGCTTCATTGGCCCCAACGGTGCCGGTAAGACGACATTCTTCAACCTGCTGACCGGCGTGCTACCGACCTTGCAAGGTCGGATCGTCTTCGACGGCACGGACATCTCAAAACTGCCGATCCACAAGAGGGTCCGCCTCGGCCTTGCCCGCTCCTTCCAGATCGTCAGTGTGTTCCCCAACCTGACCGCCTTCGAGAACGTCCGAATCGCCGTGCAGGCACGGCATCCGGCACGGCGCGGGATATGGCGGGACGCCTATGACATTGAGGAGATCAACGCCCGCACCTGGTCGCTGCTCGCCGCGGTTGGGTTGCAGGACCGTGCCGCAGAGGGCTGCGCCAACCTTGCCCATGGCGAGAAGCGATTGCTGGAGATCGCGGTGACGCTGGCCACCGAGGCGAAGCTTCTGCTGCTCGACGAGCCGCTGGCAGGCCTCGCCGAAGCGGACCGCAAGGTGGTGAGCGCACTGATCCAAAAGCTCGCTCACAACCATGCCGTGCTCCTGATCGAACATGACATCGACCGCGTCCTGGCCATGTCCAACCGCATCACCGTGCTTCACCAGGGCCGGCTGATCGCGGACGGCAAGCCGGTCGACGTCGCGCGCCATCCGGAGGTGATCTCGGCCTATCTCGGCCACGCCAGAGACGAGGAGATCCAGGCGAAGGAGCCGGCGGCACCTGTCGTGGCGCGCCTGCCGTTGGGTGCCAGCAAGCCGCTATTGTCAATCGAAGGATTGCGCGCTGGCTATGCCGGCAGCACCATCCTGGATGGACTGGACCTGATGGTGAGTGAGGGCGAGGCATTGGCTCTGCTTGGTCGCAACGGTGTGGGTAAGACCACCACGCTGCGTGCCATCATGGGCACGGTGGAGGTTGCTGGCGGGCGCATCACCTTCGCTGGCCAGGACATCACGCGGTCGAAGCCCTTCGAAATCAACCGAGCCGGCGTCTCGGTGGTACCGGAGGGACGTCGGCTCTTCCCCAACCTAACTGTACTGGAGAATCTGCGCATCGCCGCGCGTCCGGGCGGGGCCAGCCTGGACGACGTCTATGACCTCTTCCCCAAACTGAAGGTGCTGCAACGCTCCCGCGCCGATGCGCTTTCCGGTGGGGAACGGCAGATGGTAGCGATCGCCCGCTCGCTGGTGGTGCCCAGCAAGCTGATCCTGCTCGACGAACCCTTCGAGGGGCTCGCGCCAGCCATCGTGCAGGAGGTGATGGAGGCGGTAGCGCAGTTGCGTCACAAGGCTAGCCTAATCCTGGTGGAGCACCATGCCGAGACAGTACTGCCTATTGTTGACCGTGCGACCATCTTGGTGAACGGTGCTGTCGCCTATGAGGGAACGGCGGGCGCGCTGACGGCTGACACGGCTGTACAGGCACGTCTGCTTGGTTTGGCTGATACCTCGGCCGATGCTGCCTGAAAACTTGCTTTGCCCTGTTGAAACTCTGACCTGCTCCGGTGGGGCAGGTTGCCTTTTGGCACCGGCCAAGGGAGGTTGATATACGGGGTAGCGAATGCGGCAATGTCGGCGGATACGTCGATCGTTATGCCATATGCGCTTAAAATGGCGGGGGCGGTGGAGGTACGGGTAGCTTCTGATTTGGCTAAGGGATCATCGCGAGATGACCCATAGCGGCTATCTCGTGCGCTTCTAGCGCAGCGGCGAGTTCCGCGCCTTCCAGGACGCGGTGCTCGGCGAGCGGGAGCGTTTGCGGGCCAGGCCCGCGGACGCTTCGTCCTGACGCTGGCTCCCGCCAGCAGCACAAAGCCCCCCGGCCGCACATGGCCGGGGGGCTTTTCACGTTCCGGCCCGTTGGCGGCACGGCCGCGCCCGGGAGACCGGACGATCAGTGGCGCGAGGAGAGGGCTTTCCTCTTCCGCCCGCTCATCGCCGTCGCATCCAGAAGCCGGCCATGGCCAGCAGGACCAGGGAGGCACCGATCAGGACGAGGCCCGCCAGGAACAGGATGTCGGGCCAGCCGGCAACTTCCACGGGCATGAAGGCGGCGCGGCCCCGCACGAGAGCGGCGAGCATGGAGCCCAGCGCGATGCCACCGGACAGGGCCAGCACCAGGAAGCCGCCCACTCCCGCCCAGGTCAGCCACACCGGCGGATTCTCGATCAGCTGCCACAGGCGGCTGCCGGCACGGGCTTCCCGCCGGCGGAGGTCGCGCAGCATCCGCCGGCGCAGGAGGTCGCCGATCTCCTGGAGCTCCCGCCGGCGCTCATCGTTCGCGTCGATATGGGGGCGGCAGCGGGGCGGCAAACCGCAGCCACCCTCATCGCATCCTGCCCGCCTGCCGCCCCCGCGGGCGGCTCAGGGCGGCATAGCGCAGGGCGGCCTGGAACTGTCCGGCATGGTTGTAGCCCTCCGCGACTGCCGGGGTGTTGCCCACCACCGCCGCCCCAAAGGCCGCCGTTTCGCCCAGCCGCAGCGCCACGGTGGTGACCACGCTGTGCCGGATGCGGTGCGGCCCGAAGGCAATCCCGAAGCGCCTGAAGGAGAGCCGCTGGATGCGGGTCTGGATGCCGTGAGGCGTGAGCGGCGTGCCCAGCCGGCCGATCCACAACGCCTCTTCCCGCCGCCCCGCCAGCAGCGCCGGGCGGATCACCTCGAGGTAGTGCCGCATCCACGGCGTGAACTCCGGCGGCAGCCCGAAGACGTCGCGCCGTTTCGTCTTGGTCTGCTCGCCGCTCAGCTCGATCCGGAAGCACTCCCCCACCTGGCGCAACTCCTGGCCCGGCCGTAGCAGGCTCACCGAACGCAGCCGCCGGCCGCACAGCGCGAAGAAGGCGATCAGCAGCCCGTCGCGGTAGGCGGTCAGCGCGTTGGGGTCCCGCCTCCCCCGCTCCAGCCGCCTCAGCGCGTCCTCCATCATGGCGAAGCCCCATTCGGCGATCACCTGCCCGTCCGGCACCACCAGGGGCCGCCGCCTCTTGGACAGCAGGGAATGCACCGACGTGCCGTCGGGCCGGCGGATCCAGCCGGTGTCCGCCCCCGGCACGATCACCGCCAGCGCCATCGCCAGCTGCCCGAAGCGCCCGATCACCGTGTGGTCGGCATTGCCGGCCCGGCGCAGGAAACGGAAATAGGCCCGCAGCCGCTCGCGGGTGACGCGGGCCAGCGGCGGCTCGCCGGGGTCGAGCCAGCCGCGGCTGGCCAGGAAGGCCAGCCAGCGGCCGTAGCCCTTGACCAGGGTGGCGAGCGAGGCCGCGCGCAGCCGGGCCCCGGGGCGGACATCCTCGAAGGGGTCGCCCGGCGTGCAGTGCAGGAGCCAGGCGGCACGGTCGGCCTCGGGCCAGCATTCCAGCGGCCAGCACAGGCGGGTATAGGCATGCACGTCCATCTCAGCCCCGCCGTCCCTTACCCTTGCGGCCCGTCGCGATGGCCCTGGCGCCGCGGCGCCGGCCGAGGGCCAGGTCCTGGTAGCGCCGCGCCGCGGCGGCCTGCTCGGTGCCGCAATAGGCGCGGGTGGCGGTGGCGATCGAGGCGTGGCCCAGCAGCTGGCGCACCTCCTCGTAGTGCCCGGGATAGGCCTCGAGGAAGCGGTGGGCCGCCAGGTGGCGGAACTGGTGCGGCGTCATCGTCACCCCGACACCGGCGGCGATCGCCGCCTTGATGGCGTCGCGCAGGCCCTGGTGGCCGATCCGTTCGCCCGGCCTGCCCTGGCCCGGGAACAGCCACGGGCAGCCGGGATTGGAGGGACGGTAGTCGGCGATCCACTCCCGGATCAGGGCGGCCACCTCCGGCACGATCGGCATGTCGATCGCCCGGCCGTTCTTGGTCTCCTCGGCCGGGATCGACAGCTGGGTGATGGCGCCGCGCCGGGGATCGGGGCGGTGGAAATGCCGGTCCAGGCGCAGGCCGGCCAGGTTGGCCAGGCGCAGCGGCAGGCAGGACAGGATGCCGACCGCCACCGCCCGCATCGCCAGCGACCGCGCCTGTGCCGGTGCCCGCTCGCGCAGCCCGCGCGCGGCCTGCATCAGCGCCGCCGGAAGAGCCTTCAGCCGATCCTGCATGTCGGGCCGCATCACCGCCTCCATGCAGCGCTGGTTGCGCCGGGTCATGCCGCGGTAGCTCAGCGTGACCGGCTGCTGCCACGCCTGGATCCGTTTCACCTGCGCCGGGGGCAGCCCAACGTAATGCCGGGCCACGATGCGCAGCACCTCGGCCACGTGGTGGCCGGCCGCCGAGGGCCGGCCCCTCGCCGTCCCGTCGCCGGCCCGCTCGTACAGGAAGCGGATCGCCGCCTGGGCGCGCTCGAGCGGCACCACCAGGTCGCGCAGCGAGGCGATCTCCGCCGCGGCCACCGCGCCGCTGGCCACCAGGGCGCTGGCCGCCCAGCGGGCATGGGCCAGGCGCAGCGCCACGGTGGAGGGCCGCAACGCCCGCCCGCCGAGAGGGGCCGTGTCGTCCTCACCCTGCTCCAGCGGGTCGAGCGCGGTGCTGCTCAGCCGCCGGCCGAAGGCCTCGAGGTCGGCCCGGAAGCTCGGGGGGAAGGCCTCCGGCGGCAGCACGTAGGCGTTGGCCCGCGTCCTGCGGCCAAGCGGCCGTCCCGGCCAGCCTGCCACCTCACGGCAGGCGCGGTTCCAGCCGCCGCGGGCATCGCCGGCCGTCTTGCGGGGTTTGGGCGTCAGGCTGCGCTCGGTCAGCCAGGCCTCGAAGCCCGCCAGCGCCGCCTCGTCCACCGCCTCCGGTGCCACGCCGTGCTCCGTGCAGAAGCGCGCGAAGGCGATCAGACCGTAGCGCCGGAACTGCCCCAGCCTGTCCATGGCCGCCTGCCAGGCGGGCGAGAGGGGCGTGTCCGCGGGATCCATCGCCCCCAGGCGCCGCAGCACGTAGCGCAGCCCCGAGCGGATGGTGCGCATGGTCCCCTCGGTGAGGCCATGATGGGTGGCGGTGCGGTCGAACACCCGCTCGCGCAGGAAGGCCGGGCTCAGCCCGGCCTCAGCCGTCTGGCCCCTGGGATCCATCCCCGCCAGGCGGCAGACGCCGCGCAGGGCGGAGGCGAGGTCGCGCCGGCGGGTGGGGGTGAGGTCGTCCCAGCGGGCCACCTCGGCCAGCGCCGTGGCGACGGTGAGCGGGGCTCCGGGGGACAGGCCGGAGGCCTGCTCCAGGGGGGTCCCGGGGGTGGGAGGACGGGTGGAAAGATGCATGGGGCAATCTCCGGCAGGGTGCGGCGAATCGGGAGCGCACATCACTCTAATCCCAGGCCGATTGGCGCCTTGGGATCTCACGACAGGCTCGTAAGGGGTTGTCATGAAGGGGTTTTTCTCCGGGCCGGCCCACCGGCAGCGGGAGCATCGGCACGGGCCGCGCGGGCACCGCCGGAGCGCTCCCGCCGGGCCTCCAGGATGGCCTGGCGCATGCGGCCGCCGAGCAGGGCGCGGACCTCCTCCTCGTGGAAGTAGAGCGCGCGTCCGACGCGCAGCGGCGCGAGGTAGCCGCGCCGCACCCAGTCGCGCAGGGCACGCTCGGAGCGGCGGAACACGGCCGCCACCTCGGCCGCCGTCAGCAGCTTCGGCAGGGATGCGGCGGGGGATCGGTCAGGCGCTGACGGCGGGACGTCCGTGGCGTCGCCGGGGAACGGCTCCGGTGTGGCCGGCGGCGCCCGTGGCGGGCGCGGCAGGAGCGGTGAGACGTTGCGCCTCGCTCCAGGATCGGGGCGGCGGGCCGGTGCCGGCCTGCGTTGCGGGTGTGTGACCATGGACAGGCCACTTGCATCACGACCGCCGCGTCCGTCCGCTGAGTTAATTGAACGTTTGATATCGTAACGAATCAGGCCCGGCCATGTGAGCCTGGGCGCTGGCCAGATCGGTGCTGCCTGACGCCGGGATCAGCGCGATGTGCGGCGGGTGGCCTTCAGCACGGTGGCGGCGATCCGGCGGTAGTTGCGACGTTCCGCGTCTGTCATCTCCGCCGGGAATTCCCGGTGATAGGCATGCTCGATGCCGAGAAATCGCCGGCGCAGATCCTCCGCATCCGCCTCGCCCAGGGTGACCTGCTCCGGATCCCCTCCCTGCCAGCTCGTGGCCGCCTTCCTGGCGTGCAGGATCTCCTCCTCCGCCACCTCGCGGATCGCATCGCCCAGCCGGTAGCGGCCACGCCGGACATCGTGCCAGCGGCAGGCCAGCCGGGCGCGGACGGACTGCGCGAGAAGGAACGTATCGCCACGCGGGCGGCCAGGGCCGGCGGACGGCGCCTGATCAGGAAGCCGGATGGCCTCCGCGCCGAGTTCGGCCAAAGCCTGGATGCGGTGGAAGTCGGCAAGGGTGAGTTCCCCCTCCCCATCGAGCCAGCGGGGAAGGCGCCGGAGCAGGTCCTGGATCTCGCGCGCCGCCGCGGCGTTGCCGGAACGGCGCCCGCCTTTGCGTTCGGGAACAGCCACGGAGCGGCCGAGCCTGCCGATCTCGGCACCGGCCTCCGTGACCAGCAGCAGGGTCTGCAGCGCCGGCAAGCCGGCCCATTCGCCACGCTGGAGGGCACGCAGCGTCTCCAGGACGAGGCGCAGCAGCCCGTCACTTGCCTCGACGATCAGGGGGTGCCGGCGGATCTCCTCGAACCGCTGGCGCGATGGCGCGGTTCGGTGAGGATGCGGCCGTGGAGGTGCGGGCGAGCGCCGCGGCCGCCTGCTGTCCGAGGGCCGGATCCGCCCGCGCCTTGCCGCCTCGAGGAAGTCCGGCAGCGGCCAGGACCAGCGCTCGTTGGCGGAGGTAAAGCCGCGGACGATGCCGTCCGCGATCCGGGTGATCCTGCGGGTCTCGCCATCCTCCAGGAAGACCGCGCCGGGCCGGACCCAGGCCGCATGGTCCGCGTCGGGTGGATCGGTTGGGGGAGGCAGCGTGTCCGGCACCGGCGAAGCATCCGATTGTACTTCCCACCGATGCCACCACCCGGAATGTCTGTCGACGATCATGACGGTGACCGGCCAGGGGACGACAGGCCACCGCCGGCACTTTCCGCTCTCCCCTCAGTTTGTTGCGGCCGGCGGTCTCCAGCAGGCCTGCAGGTCGCGGGCGATGGACCAGGCGATGTATTCGCCGCCGTGGCGAGGAGTCATGGGCAAGGGCCGCAGATGTCCCCGGTTCTCCAGACGCTGTGCTACCCGCAGCTTGGCCCGCAGGCCGTCGCGTCCCCGGGCAGGGGTCGCGATCAGCGTCTGTTCGATCTCGGAGAGCCAGTCGGTGGCGGCGTCGAGCTCGGGTTTGAGCCGGTCCTCGTCCGCAAGCGTCCGCGCCCGGGCCTGCAGCGCCCCCAGGGCGGCGTAGGCATTCCGCCACTCGGCATGGAGGCGCCGGAGATACATGTCCGGATCGCCGGGCGGCCTCACTTCCGACACGGCATTGCGGAAGGCGGCAAGAGTCGAGCTACCTACCGCCAGTGCGGCAATCGCGGCACGGCGGGAAAGGCCGCCTCTGCTTCGGTGGCGGTCTGTGATACGGGCATGCTTAGCCATGGCCGGCTGATCCCTTCAGCAGCTGTGGTCAGGCCGGGGAAGGAGGTGGTACTCCTAACCCGGCCGCTTTGAGTTCGTAGGAGCCGATCCTACATTTATGATGTAACCTTATAGAATGGGCACGGTCAACATTATTGATGTAAGGTTGCTTTATAAATGGAGCTAGATCCGGCCCAGTGTCGGGCAGCCAGGGCTTTGCTGAACTGGTCGCAAAGCGATTTGGAGGCGGCTGCCAAGGTTGCGAAGAAGACTATCGCCGATTTTGAACGCGAAGCCCGTCAGCCGTATGCGCGGACGCTGGAGGCCCTTCGTGTCGCGCTTGAGGCAGCAGGGGTGGAATTCATCCCGGAAAATGGTGGAGGCGCTGGGGTACGCTTGCGGAAGTAGTCATCGTGAAGGCCTGGACTGTCGCTCTTGGACCGCTCCTTGCTCAGGCAGGCACCGCCATGGCGCAGACCATCGCTGTCCCGCCCGATCCCCGGTCCGCCATGAACTGGTCGGTAAGGTGAGGCACGCAGTAGGGCCAACTGCCGCCGGCAACTTCACCCTGACTACACGCTGCGTCGTCCTTGAGGGCTACCACGGTCAGATCGTAGCCCACCGGCCCTCTCTTATGCCGGGTTCATGAGCAGTCTCAACTGTTCCTCAACTGTGCGAAGAGGAGGCTGAATCAGGGAGCTGAAATTTTTAGCCTTAACGGGCGCAGAAAATTTCGCACCCCCCTCCCCTCCTCCCGCCCTGGGTCCGGCGCCGAACTTCCACCAGGATTTGGGGCCGATCGATCGCGGCTCCATCCACCAGGGCTTGCGGCTGGGCTTGCCATCCTGGTTTCGGCGTTCGGGCGGCTCCGCCTTCAGCCGGATCATGATGGTGGTCACGCCGGAGAGCGGATCGGTGATCCAGTGGATGTAGCCCCGCAGGACCAGCTCGTTGCGCCAGTTCCGGATGGTGTTGGTCGTGCATCCGAAGAGGCTTGCAAGCGACTTGGTACGGGTGCGGAAGTGCCGTCGGGTGCCGGCCATCTTCCGTAGGGCGAGTAGCAGTCGCAGGGGACCGGAGCGGAGCTCAAGGACCGCTGCGTCCATGGTCAGGATCAGCCCCCTGGTGAGGGCCGAACTCGGGTGTTGGAGCATGGCAAATCGCCAGCTCGGAAGACAAGAACCCCCTTCCCTTCAAGCTAGTGCTTGAAAGGTCCGGCAGGGCGACCTATCCTCGGAACTGTCCAGGATCCGGGGCTGCTTCTTAGATCGAAGTAGGTCGCCCCAGGGTTAGTGGAGGGGGCTGGTTCTGGTTCTGCCGGAGCTGGCCCTTTCTGCGTTTACAGGTCCATCAGGCAGATTCGCCCGACTCCGCGCAGCATGGCTGCGGAATTCCTCCCTTGCAATATCTTAGGAAAAACGCCTCAATTGGGGTGATTGGTACAGACGTATCAATGTACGTACCAACCAAAGGAGTTAGATCCGATGCAAGTTATCACTATGGCATCGCGCAAGGGAGGGGCTGGTAAAACCACCATATCCTGCCATTTGGCTGTTGAAGCCGTCCGGTGCGGCCATGGCCCGGTCGCCATGATCGATACGGACGAGATGGCTGGGCTAAAGAAGTGGTGGCAGGCCCGGTCTGAAGAGACTCCGGTGCTGGTCGAACTCGAAGGAGGCATGGAGAAGACGTTGGCTGCCCTGAAGACCCAGGGCTTCAAGCTTGTTTTCATCGACACGCCCCCTGCCCTCACCCAGGATGCCGTGGAGGCTGTACTCCACGCGAATCTGGTTCTGGTGCCAGTGCAGCCGAGTCCCGATGACCTGCGGGCCATTGGTGCTACGGTCTCCCTCACCACCCAGACGAAGCGGAACTTCGTCTTCGTGATGAGCCGGGTGAAGAAGCGGGTCCGGCTGACAGCCGATGCCGCGGTGGCTCTAAGCCAGCACGGACCAATCGCCCCGGTGATGATCTACGACCGGACGGATTATGCGGGCGCGAAGTCTGGAGGACTGACCGCTCCCGAAGTTGATCCCAAGGGACCGGCGGCTGGCGAGATCGCCGCGCTATGGACCTATGTCGAGAATTCTCTGGGCCTGAAGAGGTAGAAGCATGGCCAAGCAGCCTTATAGACCGATGACAGACATCAGTATCATGGACGATGCTCCACCCATTGGTAGTCGAGCAGATACTAGGCCAGCACTAAAATTAGACCCGTTGCCTAACACAGCTGAAGGAATGGCTGCACCGCCACCCGAACCAAGAAGGCAACTTAACTACAGACCTACTGTGTCAGTTGCAGAGAGACTGAGATTAATATCATTTCAGCAACGTAGACCAGTTCAAGAACTCATAGATGAGGCAGTACTATTGTGGTTATCTAGCCAAAAATAGAATAATGTACCATGGTACATATGTACCATGGTACAAATGGAACTATTGCCGGATATCTAACTTACTAACTCGGCCATCAAATAGGTAGCATTCTGAACTACACTGGGCGATGATGTTGGCATGGTGCCAGGTCGTGATTTTCGGAAGCTGGATCCTGCTACGCAGGCAGAGTTGCGCCGGGTTGCCGTGTCGATGGTCGAGGCGGGCAAGACGCGGATTGAGGCGGCCGAGGCCGTGGGTGTGAACCGGCGCTTTGTTGGCGAGTGGGTGGAAGCAGCCCGGCAAGGAGGCCAGGAGACGCTGTCGGGTGGGCGGCGTGGCCGTCACCGGGCGAACAGAAGGCCCTGTCACCTCGGCAGGAGAGCAGGCTCGGGTGGCTGCTGGCGAGCAAGTGCCCGGACCAGTTGGGGCTACCCTTTGCGCTATGGACCCGTGCGGCAGTGGGCGCGCTGATCGGGCAGGAAGCAGGGGTGCGCCTGTCGGCCTCGGCCATTGGGCGCGCCCTGCGCGCTTGGGGCTTCACCGCGCAGCGCCCGGCGCGGCGGGCCATCGAGCGGCGGGAGCCGGCGGTCCGTGCCTGGCTGGATAAGGAGTATCCAGCCATCGCGGTCCGGGCAAAGGCGGTGGGCGCCGAGATCCACTGGGCCGACGAGACCGGCCTGTCCAACCAGGCTAACTACGGCCGCAGCTTCGCGCCCCGTGGCGAGACACCTGTCGTGCCAAGGCCGGCAACCCGCGTCTCGCAGTCGATGATCTCCAGCCTGACCAACCGCGGCACGCTGCGCTTCATGGTCTATGACGGCGCACTCACCGCTGCGACCTTCCTGACCTTTCTGCGCCGGCTGGTGAACGGCGCTGGGCGGAAGCTGTTTGTCATCCTCGACAACCTGCGGGTTCATCGGGCCAGGCTGGTCACGACCTGGGCTGCGGCGAACACCGAGCGGATCGAGCTGTTCTACCTTCCACCCTACGCACCCGAGCACAATCCGGACGAGTTCCTGAACAACGACGTCAAGCAAGCCTTGGTGCGCCCGGCGTGTACCGCGTGACAAGGCATCTCTCAGGTCCGGCCTGACCTCCTATATGCGCGGTCTGCAGCGCCGGCCTGCCAAAATCCGCGCCTTCTTCCAGGCCGCCTCCGTCCAGTACGCAGCATAATGCCCGTGACACCTATTTGATGGCCGGATTAGTAATAAGCTTAGGCGATTGGGCGCTTTTGGCTGGGAAGCGACCCGCGCTTGATTATCCTGCGGCCCATACTCCTTATAGTTTTCTGCCAATCGCGATATCACTCGTGATATGAAAATGGTGCTGGACACGGACGTCCTCAGAAGCGGTTTGCAGAGCCCTCGCGGAGCTTCCCGCTTGCTGCTCTGTGCCGTTGCCGAAGGCGCCTTGCGACCACTGGTCACCGTGGCGATGGTCTTGGAGCACGAAGACGTCCTGCTCCGGCCGGAGAGTCTGGAAGCGACGGGCCTCTCCCCGGATGAGACGATCAGGTTCTTGGACGCCTACATCGCTCGTTCGGAGCCGGTCCCGATCCGGCAGCGCTACCGCCCGAGCATTAAGGACCCGGGCGATGAGCTCTTTGTCGAGGCGCTCCTGAACGGCGGGGGAGACGCCATTGTGAGCTTCAACCGCCGCGACTACCTGCCCGCCGACATCCGGCGGGCATCGCAAGGAATGACGGTCGTTCCGGTTCTCTCGCCGGGAGACGCTCTAAGGAGGCTGGCATGGCGGCCATCAACAACTACGCTCTTCGGGTTCCCGCCTCGCTGATGCAGGATCTGCGGACGGCAGCCGAGCGCGATGGGGTGTCGATGAACTCGTTTATCGTCCAGGCTGCTGCCGAGAAGGTGGCCGCGCTGCGCGCCCGCGGCTTCCTTGGCGAGCTTTCTCCAGATGAACAGGAAGCATACCTAAAGGATCGAGTCCAGCGCGGTAGGAAGATCCCAATGGAGGGTCTGCTAGCCAAGGCCGGGACGACAGATGAGCTTCGTGATGGCGACAAGGTGCCAGAGGGCTGGCTCGACGAGAAACCGGACAACAATCTGCAGGCGCCTCGAGGCAAATGGTGAAGGGCTATGAAGACTACCGTCGAGGGACGGGACCTTGGCATGCGGGCGGCAGGCCTCGACCAACGGCTCCAGCACCGCCCACTGCTCATCCGTCAGCGCCATCACACCCTCCGCAAAGCCGGAGAACGCCCACTCAGAACAGTAGTTCAGGCGCTAACTGAACCGCCCCGGGTTCCATGGAGGCTCCAATTCTTGAGAGGATGGAGCCATGACGAAGAAGACCTCGAACCGGTATTCGCCTGAGGTCCGGGAGCGGGCGGTCCGGATGGTGCTGGACCACAGAGCAGGTTCATCAAGGCTGGCGTGGTAGCGCGCCTCGGCTTCGGCGGGTGGCATGTTGCCGATTGGCTCGAGAAGGCGGCGCTGGCCCTGTCCCGCTGTGACGGACACCTCTGATAGGCTGAAGGGCCTGGAGGTACGGATGGCAGAGGGTAGCGGAAAGCGCCGGTTCTTTCCGGAGGCGTTCAAGCTGGAGGCGGTGGCAGCGGTCCGCGGTGGGCGGTCGGTATCGCAGGTGGCGGCCGAGTTGGGCCTACCGGACCGGCTGGTGCGCAGCTGGCTGCGCTGGGCGCCGACGGGCACGGCGGTGGGGAGCGGCGCGCCGGCGCTGGCGGTTCCGACACCACCGGCGGCGCCGGCGCGTCGCGTCGGCCCGAGCCCGGCCGAGCAGGCGGCCGAGATCGGGCGGCTGCGGCGCGAGGTCGAGCGGTTGCGCATGGAGCGCGACATCTTAAAGCGAGCGGCGCTCATCTTCGGCCAGGCGACGGACCGGAGGTGAGCTATGGCTTCATTCGCGATCACGTCGCCGTCTTTCCGGTTGCCATCCTGTGCGAGGTGCTGGGCGTGAGCCGCAGCGGCTACTACGACTGGGCTCGCCGGCCGGAGAGCAGGCAGGCGGCGGCCGACCGGGTCCTCGCAGCCGAGATCCGGGCCACGCACGCCGACAGCCGTGGCCGCTACGGCAGCCCGCGCGTGCATGCCGCGCTGCGCGCCCAAGGACGGCGGGTTGGCCGCAAGCGGGTGGCGCGGCTGATGCGCGGCATGGGGCTGTCGGCACGGCGTGGTCGCCGGTTCCGGTGCACCACCGACAGCCGGCATGCCTTCCCGGTCGCCCCCAACCTGCTCGATCGCGACTTCACGGCCGCCGCGCCCGACCGGGTCTGGCTGGCCGATCTGACCTATCTGTGGACCGCCGAGGGCTGGCTGTACTTGGCCGTGGTGCTGGACCTGTGCACGCGCCGCGTGGTCGGCTGGGCCATGGCGGACCACCTCGGCCACGAACTCGCCCTGGCCGCACTCGACATGGCGATCGCCTGCCGACGGCCCGCCCCTGGCCTCCTGCACCATGCGGATCGCGGCGTGCAATATGCCGCCCATGGCTATCGCCGCCGGCTCGCCGAGCACGGCATGCTCTGCTCGATGAGCCGCAAGGGGAACTGCTGGGACAACGCGCCGATGGAGAGCTTCCATGCCACCCTGAAGGGCGAACTCGTCGAGCAGCGCGACTACCTCACTCGCGACGAGGCCAGGGCCGACGTGTTCCAGTATCTGGAGGGCTTCTACAATCGACGCCGCCTGCATTCGGCGCTCGGCTATCTCACCCCCGAGCAGAAGGCAGCGACATTCCAAACAGCGGCATCAGCCGCGTAACAGTGTCCGTGAAAGTGGGGCAAGGCCAGTCCCGCATCAGCCGCTCCACCGTGCAGCGGGCGACCGCGATGCCCTCGCGTCCGAGTTGGCGCCAGACCTTGCGGGCGCCATAGACCCCGAAGTTCGCCTCGTGCACGCGCCGGATCGCAGCGCAGGTCTGCGCGTCCCGCACGCTGCGTGCTGACACCCTGGAAGGGTCGGCCCGCTGTGCGACGTGCGCGTGGTCGGTGGACGGGGCAATCGGCAGAACCCGGCAGATCGGCTCGACCCCGTAGACCTCGCGGTGATCGTCGATGAAGGCAATCATGTCCTGAACCGGCGGTCGAGCTCCGCCTGAGCGAAATACGCCGACGCCTTGCGCAGGATCTCATTGGCTTGGCGCAGTTCGCGGTTCTCGCGCTCCAAGGCCTTGATCCGTTCTCGCTCAGCGCTCGTCGGCCCGGGCCGCCCCCCTCCGTCACGTTCGGCCTGGCGCACCCACTTGCGCAGCGTCTCGGCGGTGCACCCGATCTTGGCGGCCACCGAGTTGATCGCCGCCCATTGCGTCGGGTGGTCGCCGCCACCCTCCAGCACGAGGCGGGCCGCCCTCTCCCGCACCTCCGGCGAGTAGCTCGCTGCTGTCTTGCCCTTCGTCGTCATGGCTCCATCCTCTCAAGGTCTGGGGCCCCCGACAAACCCGGGGCGGTTCACCGTGACCACGAGGCGACCGTCAGTTCCGCCGTCGCCTTCCTTACCCTCGCCGCCGCCATGGTCCTCGTCAGGCGTCTGGCTCAACCGTTATGAAGTAGGCTCTGAGGCGGTGAGCTTCTGCAGACGCCCACCGCCCGGTCAGCCCCATCCTCCGCTTGTCCGGGCCACCAGCAACGCACCTTTGCAAAGTGGAACGATCTGATAGAGTTCCGTTAAAGTCGGTGCAGGCGAGCCCATTTCTGCCGCAGCCGCTACCGTTCCGCGCCTTTTTGCAAGGGGGATGGGTTTGGATCTTCACTTCAGGACACGGATCGGAGCACTGGCAATCGAGTTGCCTGTAGCGCTCGACCTGCAGTTCTACAGATCCGCGCACCCTGACCTCAGCACCTTCGACGATGCAACGCTGGAGGCACACTACCGGCAGTACGGCGAAGGCGAGGGACGGCAAGCGAACCGGCTCGGTACCCGGCTGGACTTCGTGAACCTCATTCCCGCCGGGGCAGAGGCGCTGGAGATCGGCCCCTTCTACAACCCGGTCCTGCGCGGGCCGGATGTGCAGTACTTCGACGTCCTATCGACTTCCGAACTGGTGGAGCGTGCCCGGAGCCTCGGCGTCGACACGCGGAACGTGCCGCGGATCGACTTCGTTTCGCCCATCGGGGACCTGTCGGTCATCGACCGGGACTTCGACTTCGTGCTGAGCAGCCATTGTATCGAGCATCAGCCCGACTTGGTGCGGCATCTGCAGCGCGTCTCGGCCTTGCTGCGACCCGGCGGAATGTATTTCGTGCTGGTGCCGGACAAACGGTACTGCTTCGACCATTTCCTGTCGGAAAGCAGTCTTGCCGACATCCTGGATGCCTACCATGCGGGCCGTCAGACCCATCTGCTACGTAGCGTGATCGAGCACCGAGTGCTCACGACGCATAACGATTCGCTCGCGCACTGGTTGCATCAGCATGGCGAACCACTCGCAGACATCCGCGAAAGGATACAGGCAGCGCTGGGGGAGTACGAGCGCGCACAAGGCGGCTACATCGACGTCCACGCCTGGTACTTCACGCCGCGCAGCGCTGCGGGGATTTTCTCCGCCCTGCAACGGGCGGACTACACTGATCTCGGCCTACAGGTGGTGTACCCCACCCGCTACGGCTCAAACGAGTTCTGGATGGTTCTTCGAAAGCCGGAACGCAGCTGAGGCTGGCAGGCTGTCAGCGTTTCCCAAAGAGCGCGAACAGAGACGTTCAATGCGCCGGCGCCCGTGCCGCCGGCCTTCCCGGCGCAGCTCGGCATGCACCCGCGGCGCGCCGGACAGAGCGGCTGGACGACCTGCAGCGCTACCTCGGCCTCGCCGCTGGCGGCGAGGTGGGCGCGCGCCTCGCGGCGCGGTCAGCCCTGCCTTTCAGCGCCGACACACTGCTACGGATGGTTCGCCGTGCCGGCACCTCGCCGCAACCGAGGTCGCCGGTGCGAGTACTCGCGGTTGACGACTGGGCCAGGCGCCGCGGCCACCACTACGGGACGGTGCTGGTCGACCTCGAGCGCAACCGTGTGGTCGACCTACTAGCGGATCGCCGGACCGACAGCTTGGCGGCGTGGGCATGCCAACCAGGGCGTCGAGGTCTTCGCCCGCGCCCGGGCCAACGTCTACGCCAACGGTGCGCGCCAGGGGGTGCCCGGCGCCGTCCAGATCGCTGACCGCTGGCATCTGCTCCGCAACCTCGGCGAGGCCAGTCCATCTGGTCCCCAGCCCGTCCCGGTTCATCAGGCAGAGTACGTGGACGTCGCGGACCGGATCAAGCCCGAAGCGCGCCGGGATGCACTCGCGCACCAGGGGGAGCGGCTTGCGCACACCCTCCTCCGGCTCGTCGGCCTCGACGAAGAAGAAGTCGCTGTCCGTGCCCGCCTCGAGCACAGGCATCCGGCCGCGGTTGATGTGCACTGCCATAGCTGGTTTGTATTGCAAATTTTTAATTCTTTGCGTTAATGAACCACGTTCAGCAGAAAGCGGCTTAAGATGCAGGGGGAAAAGCCTAGATTGGTGTATTAAGGTGTTGATGCGAGGCATGATCCAGAGGTAATTTTTCTAGTCCTGCTTAGTGCCTTGTCAGAGGAGGATGTTCTGTAGATGTTCAGCCTTACAAAGCAAGGCTGCATCGGAGGCGGCCTTGTTGATGCACTCAGCCAAGCTCGTTGACCTGCAAGCCGATGTAAAAATTGCACAGCCATGGGACAAAGTGACGATGCGCTACGGCCTGCTGATATGCTCCTTGGCATCGCGCTTGCCTTGCTCGGGTGACTGAGGTGACTTGCGCCCTCGATCCCTCGCGTTTCCGCATTTTCTTCTCTCAGTCACCCCAAGGTAGACATGCAGCAGATCCTGGTCACTGGTGGTGCAGGCTACATCGGCAGTCACGCCGTGCTTGCCTTGCGCGCGGCAGGCCACAGCGTAGTCGTGCTTGACGACCTGTCCACCGGCTACCGTGAGGCCGTGCCCGCAGACATTCCCTTCTATCAAGGCTCCGTGTCTGACATAGCCCTGGTTGCGCGGATCCTGCAGTTGCACAGTGTCCACACCGTGATCCACTTCGCGGCCGCCCTAATCATTCCGGAAAGCGTCGAGAACCCTCTCAAATATTGGGGCAACAACGTGGGTGGCACAACGGCGCTGCTGGCAGCCTGCGCTGCGGCAGATGTACGCCAATTCGTTTTCTCCTCCACCGCGGCGGTCTATGGCGTCCCGGTCAGCACGCCGATTCCGGAAGGTGAGATGCTGGCGCCCATCAACCCCTATGGGCACAGCAAGGCCACAGCCGAGAGCGTGCTGCGTGATACGGGGCTGGCTCATGGGATGCGCAGCGTGGTCCTACGATACTTCAACGTCGCCGGGGCCGATCCGGAACTGCGCACCGGGCAACGCAGCCGCCAAGCCACGCACCTTATCAAGGTTGCCTGCCAAGCCGTAGTCGGCAAGCGGGATGGGGTGCAGATCTTCGGCAACGACTACGACACCCCTGATGGCACGTGCATACGTGACTACATTCATGTCAGCGACCTTGCAGAGGCGCATGTCGCGGCTGCTGCCTACCTGATGGAGGGTGGCAGCAGCACAGTGCTGAACTGCGGCTATGGCCGTGGCTACTCGGTGCGTGAGGTTCTGAACGGCGTAGAGCGCGTGGCGGGGCGCGATCTGCGGATCAAGGTGGCGCCGCGTCGGGCTGGCGATCCACCGCGTCTCATTGCCGATGTTTCGCGCATCCAGGCTACGCTGCGGTGGCGCCCGCGCTTTGACGACATCGACTTCATCATCCAAACGGCTTTGGCCTGGGAGGAGGCACTAGCGAGCGGCCTTTCCAATATGTCCCCACTGCCGAGGGACGAGGTTTTCTCTCTGCCCGCTGCGGCTGCTTGAGCACAGGTGTTGCTCATTTCTCATCTTGTGGTCACCTGAGACAGAAGAGAAGGGACTTCAAGTTTAATTTTCTCTGCCTTACCAGTTCTCTGTGGTTCAGGGGAGCGGGCGCAGGTTCCGGCTCTGCGTCTCCATCCGTGTCATGCTTCGGCCGGGATTCGACCAGCAACGCTTCCAATGTGGACAGATCCTGCGCACCCGGCTTGATGATCCTTCTGCTACCCCACATCGGATGAGATCGACCACAGCGCCGGCGTGTCCAAGCGCGGCGACCAGTTCTTGCGCAGCTACCTGTTCGAGGTGGCCGCCTGCCTGCTGGTCCGGGTCCAGCGCCTCGACGCTGAAAGCCTGCTTGGACGACATCACCGGCAGACTGCTTCCATACGGTTAGATCATGTTCTTTCCAAAACCCTAAACCCTCGAAGAGCTTCGGCAGCTGCTGTACCAAATCCGAATTCCATCCTAAACAAATAGCACGATGACCCAAACTCAACCGGTTACCCACTATGCTGAGTGGACGCGGACTTATGACGAATTGCCGGATGCAGCCCGCGCGGCAATTCGCGATGAGCTTGGCCGCTTTCCGGAGAGTATTGAGTTCCTGCTTGTGCCACTCGTCAGGTCAGGCGATGCGCCCGCGCTCTGGCTGCCAACGGCCCGGTCGGCTGCGGCACAGTTGTATGGAAAGTGGCGCTTCTTCGTTCCGGATGCATGGAGTAATCTCTTCGCGACGCTCTTCGAGACGACGAATATCGATACCGTTCCCTTCCCGCGAAACGAGGCCGAAGGCGATCGGGGAGTTTTCCTGCGTAGTGTACTCGACAAAATCACAGGCGCGGAAGATCGTTTTATCCTGCCACTTCTGCCTGGCGCAATACTGAACGAGCGCCTACTCTACGAATATGCTGCAGCCGTGTTGCGTCACGAGGATGCCCAATTTCTCTACGCAGACGAAGACGAACTCGACGGAACTGGCGAGCGCTGTTTTCCGTATTTCAAAACGGGCTTTGATCCGGAGCTGATGCTGGGGCGCGATGCTCTCGGTTCGGCGATCGCCGTTCGGCAGGACCTCTTTCAGCGGCTCGGCGGCTTGCGGCCTGAATGCGGGCCGATCCGGGTCACAATCCATGACCTATGCTTGCGAGCGAGCGAACTCGCCTCATCCGAAAATTTTATGCACGTCCCCATGGTCCTGCAGCACCGCATGCATCGTCCTCCGGGCGCTTTGCCGGAATGGGACGCTTTCACAGCGCGCCGTGCTGTTCAGCACCATTTGGACGCGGTAGGGGATTCCGCAATCGTGCATCCCGCGCCGCTCGCACCGGCATGGTGCCGTGTCACGCGCTCATTGCCGGATGACCTGCCGCTGGTCTCCGTGATCGTACCGACACGCGATCGGGCCAACCTGCTCGCGCGTTGTGCTGAAGCCGTGCTAACCCGCACAGATTATCCGGCTGTCGAGCTTCTAATCGTCGATAACGACAGCCGCGAGCAGGAAACCCTTGAATTGTTCGAGAAGCTAATAGCGGATCAGCGGGTCCGGATCCTGAGTCGTCCGGGCCCTTTCAACTACTCGGCGCTCAACAATTCAGCGGTGAATGAAGCACGCGGCGAGATCCTCCTACTTCTCAACAACGACATCGATGTGCTTGGCCCCGACTGGCTACGGGAGATGGTTGCGCAGGCGCTCCGCCCAGATGTAGGGGCGGTGGGCGCCAAGCTGCTCTATGAAGATGGACGCGTGCAGCATGCCGGCGTCGTTCTGGCGCCAGGTCCGCTACTGTCGCATCAACTGCGGCTGTCCGGGCGCGACGATCCCGGACAGCATGGTGAACTTGCGCTCGCCCGCACGGTGCTAGCGGTGACGGGTGCATGCCTTGCCATCCGGCGTACCGTATTCCAAGAGGTGGGCGGGTTGGACGAGAGTAGCCTCCGCGTTTCCTTCAACGACATCGACCTGTGCCTGCGCCTTGGCGACCACGGTTACCGCAACGTATGGACGCCCTTCGCGGAGTTGCTGCACCTCGAATCTGCCTCGCGGGGTTCGGAAGATGCTGGAGCGGAGCGAGTGGCCGAGTACCAGAGAGAGCTAGCCACGATCCGACAGAGATGGGCGCCGGAGCTGCGCACTGACCCTTTCCACAATCCCAACATTCTGTTCGGCTGGGACGGGACACGCCTCGCAACCCCGCCTCGGCGCGACGTTCCGTGGCTTGCGCAGCCGCCTAAGTCTAACGACGCATCAGTCTAACACGACAGGCCATCAGCGGTCGGGAAGGTTACCATGGATAATCACGCTTCTACAGAGGTGAAGCAGGATCTGCGTGATGATCACGCCACGAGCATCCTATCCGATCCAGCTCTCGACCCGCTTTTCTGGAAGGCAGAGCGGATCGGCCAGCCGAGCGCATGGTGGACCCATGTACCTTTCGCGCACTGGATCATCACAGCGTCGGCGCCGCGGCTGTTTGTGGAACTCGGCACGCATGCCGGGGTGTCGTACTCGGCTTTCTGTCAAGCGGTCCGGAACTCGGGGCTGCCGACGCAATGCTGGGCAGTGGACACATGGCAGGGCGATGAGCACGCTGGGAGCTACGGTGAGGAGGTCTTCAACGAACTGCGTGGTTTCCACGATGCGAACTACGCCTCCTTTTCCGGCTTGCTACGCTGCACCTTCGACGACGCCCTGCCTCGTTTTCTAGAAGGCAGCATCGATCTTCTGCATATCGACGGCTTACACACCTACGACGCAGTACGCCACGACTTCGAGGCTTGGCTGCCTAAACTATCCGACCGCGCTGTGGTTCTATTCCACGACATCAACGTGCTGGAAGGCGACTTCGGCGTCTGGCAGTTCTGGGCGGAGCTGAAGGAGCGTTATCCGGCCTTCGACTTCCTGCACGGGCATGGGCTAGGCGTGCTGGGCGTGGGGAACAAGCTTCCACCGGCGGTGGAATGCCTTCTGCAAGTCCGCGATCCGGCCAAGCTGGCGCGGACACGGGCGCGCTTCAATTCGCTGGGCGAGCGGTGGCTATCCGAAACACGAGAGCGCATGGCGCTCGTTCGCTTGCATGACCAAACCCTGGCCTCGCAGGCGCAGATGGCTGAGATCGAGCGAAGCCGCTTCGCCGAGATAGCGCACCCGCTCCAGGAACAGCTTTCGCAGGCTGAGCAGCGTCGGGCCACCGAGGTGGCGGCCCTGCTGACGGAGGTAGAACAGCGCAAAGAGACGCAGCGGGCGACAGAACATCGCATCGAGGCAATCGAAGCCATGCGCGTCCGCTCAGCCCGACGGGCGGATGCCGCACGAGCGGAGGTGCAGCGTGCGATGACCCGCCTTGAAGCGGTGCAGGCCGAAGCCGAAGCAGAAAGGCGCGCGCGGGTGGAGACCGAGGCGGCAATGGCCCGCCTTGAGGCAGCGCAGGCTGAAGCTGAAGCAGAGAGGCGCGCACAAGCAGAGACCGAAGCGGCGCTAGCAAAAGCACGTAACGATCGGGAGGTAAAGGTAGACACTGCCGCCATGCTATGGCGAGCCGAGCGCGACTTCAAGGCGCGGCATGAGGCCGAGGCAGCTCAGCAGGAAGCGCAGATGCGCACAGAGCTTGAGAGTGCCGCACGCGCCGCCGCCGAGGGTGAGCGTGACCGAGCCCTCGCGGATGTAGCACGCCTCAATGCAAACCTGGAAGCACTGAACCAAGTGCACAGCGCGCTGACCAATTCCACGGCGTGGCGCATGACCTACCCGGTCCGGCGCACAGCGCAGAGGCTATCGCCCAAGTTTCGCCGCCTTATGCGTGGCACGGCCAAGATGGTCTGGTGGTCCGCGTCACTGCAACTTCCTAGCAAGCTCCGGGATCGCCGGGCCGCACTGATGGTGCCGCCGAGCCTAGCGCCGACTAAGGCGTCGAACGAGCCGGCTGAGGCCATACTAATCGAAACTTCTGCGGCTTCGCAGGTCCGGGCAGAACAGTCCGCTAACCAAGCTATGCGCTTCGTCTACATTTCGGGCGAGCCTGATACACCTGGTCACCTCTACCGCGTCGAGCGTCCCGCTGCGGCTATGCGCACCGCAGGGGCAGACGTCGTAGTGCTCCGCATGGATGAGGCGAACGACAACTTGGCGATTGTCGCCGCGGCGGACGTGCTTATCCTTTGGCGCACACCGCTTAACGACAGGATCGCACCAGCCGTAGGCATGGCACGGACCGCTGGCGTCAAGATCATATTCGACGTGGATGACCTGATGGTCGATCCGAGTTTGGCGAAGATCGATGTGATCGACGGCATCCGCTCACAGAATCTGCCAGAAAACCTTGTCGCGAATCACTTTGAGCATATCCGACAGGCGATGCTGACGGCTGACCTATGCACGGCGAGCACGCATGAACTCACGCAACACATGCAGCGGGCATGGAAGCCAGTACGCGTCCTGCTCAACGGCTTCGATGACCAGACCTTGCAAGCCTCCCGTTTAGCCGTGCGCCGCTGGGGGCGGCAGCGGGACGGATTGTTGCGCATTGGCTATGCCGGCGGCTCGCGAACACATCAGCGCGACTTCGCTGTCTGCGCGCCCGCGGTGGCTGAGGTGCTGCAACGCTTCCCCGAGGCCCGCTTGGTGGCTTTTCGCTCATCCGATGGGCAACGCGCGATCCTCGATGTCGAGGAGTTCCCGGAACTGCGCGACTTTGAAGATCGCATCGAGTGGCGCAACTTCGTGCCGCTGATGCAGTTGCCGGACGAGATGGCGCGCTTCGACATCAATCTCGCGCCACTTGAGGTGGGAAATCCCTTCTGTGAAGCGAAGAGTGAACTGAAATACTTCGAGGCGGCGCTGGTGGATGTTCCAACGATCGCATCCCCCACCGGTCCCTATCGTCGTGCGATTCGCGATGGGGAGACAGGCTTCCTGGCAGAGACGGCAGAGGAGTGGACTGAAGCACTGGTGCAGCTGGCCAGTGATATGACGCTGCGGCAGCAGATTGCGGCGAATGCACGTCGCAGTGTGCTCTGGTCCTATGGACCGGAGCGGCGAATAGAAGAGATGGCAGATTTCATCGACCTCTTGCGCGGTGGCAGGCCCGCCGCCCTGGCCTTCGAGCGGCTGGCGCGTCACGACGCCACACCGCGTTCGCTGCATGCGAATCTACCGAAGGTCCCGCTTCATGAGGTGCTGTTCGACGGCGATTCGATGGGCACCGCCGAAGTCAGCGTGGTGATTCCACTCTACAACTACGGGCGCTTTGTAGTCGAAGCGCTAGACAGCGTTACACGCCAGACGTTGCCGAACATCGAGCTGATCGTAGTGGACGATGCTTCCACAGATGATTCGCTTGAGATCACGATGAATTGGGCGAGGGTGAACGCTAGCGCTTTCACGCGCTTGCGCGTAGTGCGCAACCTCAGCAACTCCGGACTGGCCCTATCACGCAACGTCGGCTTTGATCTGGCCGACGCACCCTGGGTATTGCCGCTAGATGCGGATAACCGTCTGCGCCCAAGCTGTGCGGAGCAGTGCCTGCGTGTGGCCCGGGCAGCCGGCGTCGCCTATGCTTTCCCCATTATCCAGCAATTCGGCGATGGTACGGAACTGATGGGTGTTCTGCCCTACGATCCCGTGCGCTTGTCCAACGGCAACTACATCGATGCGATGGCTCTGATCTCACGCGCTGCTTGGGCGATGGTTGGTGGCTACCGCCACGTTGTCGGGGGCTGGGAGGACTTCGATCTCTGGTGTAGCTTCGCCGAGCATGGGCTACGTGGCGAGCAAGTGCCAGGGGAGCCGCTAGCGGAATATCGCGTGCATGGGACTTCCATGATCCGCACCGCCTCGAGGTCGGCAGAGCGCACAGACGGCATGATCAAGGACGTGACGCGGCACCATCCCTGGCTGACCATAATCTGGCCGCTGCCGACGCCGCGCCCAGAGGCTAAGTCACCACTGCGCCTACCGGCGACCTTGCCATCGGGCGATAGGAACGAGGCAGGCGACCGACTGCGGCGGCTGGAGGCAATCCTTCCTCTGTTGCGCTGCCCCGAGGATGGCGGGACGCTGACACTCTCCGTGGACCGGCAGGCCCTAGTTTCCGAGGACGGCCGGCGTTGGCCGCTGGTCGCTGGACGGCCGAACCTGTTCGAGGGGCTGACGCCAGACATCAATCGGGACGAGCACGTCAGCAACCGATTGCCGGATAAAGCACGGGCGCTGACGCTAGCTTGTTCCGGCCCTGTGCTGCACCTCAGCGCGGGCGGATCGGCGGAGCGCTTTCCGAACGTAATCGAGGCCGAAGCAGCAGTGTTCCGCAACACCGATGTGCTCGCCGATGCGCATCACCTGCCCTTCGTCGACAGCTGCTTCGAGGCTGTTGTAGCCATGAATGCCTTCGAGCACTATCGTGATCCCGAGCGGGCGGCGCGGGAGATCCTGCGCGTCCTGGCCCCTGGTGGACGGGTTCTGATCCGCACCGCCTTCCTGCAGCCCGAGCATGAGGCGCCCTGGCATTTCTACAACTGCACACGCTTCGGACTGCGTAACTGGTTCCGCGATTTCGAAGCCGAGGAGTTGCGGGTGTCGGAGAATTTTCACCCCGGCCACTCGATCGCTTGGCTGGCCTCGGCTTGCGAGGTGGCTCTGCGTACTACTTTGTCCGAGCAGTCCGCCGACACCTTCACCAAAACGTCGATGGGAGACTTCGTTTCACTTTGGCGCATGCAAGAGGACAAGCGAGGCGGAAAGGGCCTGCAATCCTGGGCTGATCTTTCCGCACTTCCGCAAGAAGTGCAAAGCGGCATCGCTGCAGGCTTCGAATTCCTTGGCCGTAAGCCGATGTGACGGTTGGGCAGTAGATCGAGGTCGGCCGGGCCGATTTGACGGGGCATGCGGACGGCCAGCCACCACTCCGACCCACCGCACCTCCGAGGGGCACGGTAGACATCGAACTCGCCGCGGCGCACCCGTTCCCACGCCGCGTCGCGCGGGATGGAGCAACGGGCGGCCACCTCGCGGACGCGCTCCATCCTACGCGTGTCGGCGGCACCGGAGACCCAATGCAGGTCCACCTCATCGAGGTGGACCCAGAGCTTTGCCGCAGGGCGGCTCCGGTCGCAGGCTAGTATACCGTGGTGGGCCCAGATGCGGACGCCGCCGAGGATAAGACCGAGCCGCCGCGCGGCCTCCCGCGCCGGGACAAACCCGTCCGCGCGTGAGGTGTCACGGCCATGAGCCTGACCTCCTCGCCCAGCAGCGGCAGGCCCTATGGCCTAAGTACGGTGTCGGAAGTCATGCGGGATGTGCTCCGATGATCGAGAGGGCACGTCCAGGGTATCCATCCGCCGAGGGCCGCCTTCCGGTTCCTGGCTGGATCTGCCTTCAGTTCTTAGCGACGTTCGTAAGAGCGTCGCTAAGGACGGGGATGGTTGGCGGCATGGAAATCATCACGGGTGTCGAGCGGCGACGCCGCTGGCGGCTGGAGGACAAGCTGCGGATCGTGGCGGAGGCCGAGCGGCCGGGGGCCTGCTTCGTGGAGATCGCGCGACGGCACGAGATCGGCCGGAGCGTCCTGTGGTCCTGGCGCAGGCAGGTCCGTGAGGGTGTCCTGGCCGCCGAGCCGACGCCGGTGTTCCTGCCCGTGCAGGTGACGCCGGATCCGCCCGCGGCGGCTTCTGTCCCTGCCGAGCCTGCGACTACCTCGGGTCCGGCGAAGCTGGCGTCCGACAAGGCGGCGGCGCGGATCGAGATCGCGCTGCCGGACGGCACGGTCATCCGGGTGGACGAGGCGATCGGCGCCGCGGCCCTGCGGCGGGTGATGGCGGCGGTGCGCGCGTGATCCCCGTCCCCTCCGGCGTGCGGGTCTGGCTGGCGGTGGGTCACACGGACATGCGTCGTGGCATGCACTCACTGGCGCTGCAGGTGCAGCAGGGGCTCGGGCGTGATCCGCACGCGGGCGATTTGTACGTCTTTCGTGGCCGCAAGTCGGACCTGGTCAAGATCATCTGGCACGACGGGATCGGCATGTCGCTCTACATGAAGAAGTTGGAGCGCGGCCGCTTCATCTGGCCACCACCGGCGGATGGCTGCCTGCAGATTGCCGGCGCGCAGCTGGCCTACATGCTCGACGGGATCGATTGGAGAAATCCCCAACGCACCTACCGGCCCGAGTTGGCGGGATAGTGCGCGCGTCTTGCATGTTGACCCTATCCGGCGTGCAGCAGGTGTGATCCCATCACGGCGTGACGTCCACGCCGAACAGCCTGCCCGATGCTGTCGCCACGCTGCAAGCGGAACTCGCGGCCGAGCGTCTGGCGCGGCGCGAGGCCGAGGCACGCGCCTCCGGCGCCGAGGCGATGGTCGCGCACCTCAAGTTGCTGATCGCCCGGCTCAAGCATGACAAGTACGGCGCCTCCTCCGAGCGCGGCCGCAAGCTGATCGATCAGTTGGAGCTCGAGCTCGGTGAGCTGGTGACCACCGCCAGCGAGGACGCCGCCAAGGCGGAGAAGGCCGCTGACAAGGAGGGCCGTCCTCGTCGCCCCGACAGCCCACCCCGCGACCAGCCGGTACGCGCGCCCCTGCCGGCCCATCTGCCGCGCGAGCGGGTCGTGCTCCCCGGTCCGACCGCCTGCCCCTGCTGCGGCGGCAGGCTGTCGAAGCTGGGCGAGGACATCACGGAAACGCTCGAGGTCGAGCCAATCCGCTGGAAGGTGATCCAGACCGTCCGCGAGCGCTTCTCGTGCCGCGCCTGCGAGACCATTACCCAGCCGCCGGCACCCTTCCATCCCATCGCCCGCGGCCGGGCCGGCCCCAACCTGCTGGCGATGATCCTGGAAGCCAAATTCGGCCAGCACCTGCCGCTGAACCGCCAGAGCGACAGCTACGCCCGGCAGGGCATCGAGCTCGGCGTCTCCACCCTCGCCGACTGGGTCGGCACCTGCACCGCCAACCTCGCCCCGTTGATGGCCCTGATCGAGGCCCATGTGCTGGCCGCCGAGCGGCTGCACGGCGACGACACCACCGTCCCCGTGCTGGCCCGCGGCAGGACCATCACGGGGCGGGTCTGGACCTATGTCCGCGGCGACCGACCCTTCGGCGGACCGGCGCCCCCGGCGGCGATGTTCCGCTACTCGCGCGACCGCACGGCCGAGCACCCGAACCGGCATCTGGCCGGCTACGCCGGCCTCCTGCAGGCCGATGCCTATGCCGGCTACAACGCGCTCTACGAGGCCGATCGACAACCCGGGCCAATCACCGAAGCAGCGTGTTGGGCGCATGGCCGGCGCAAGCTGTTCGAGCTGGCCGAGTTGTCGCGCGCGCCACTCGCCATCGAGGCGGTGCGGCGGATCGACGCCATCTTCGACGCCGAGCGCGCCATCAACGGGCTGCCTGCCGCGGCGCGGCTGGCCGTCCGCCAGCAGCACATCGCGCCGCTCGTCGCCGAGCTCGAAACCTGGATGCGCGAAAGCCGCGGCAAGCTGTCCCGCCACAACCCGGTCGCCAAGGCCATGGACTACATGCTGACCCGCTGGGAGACCTTCGCCCGGTTCCTCAGCGACGGCCGGATCTGCCTGACGAACAATGCTGCCGAACGCGCGCTGAGAGGTATAGCTCTCGGCAGAAAGGCGTGGTTGTTCGCCGGCAGCGATCGCGGGGGCGACCGAGCCGCGGCCATGGTCTCGCTGATCTACACCGCCAAGCTGAACGACGTCGATCCGCGTGCCTGGCTGGCAGACGTCCTCGCCCGCATCGCCGGCCATCCCGCCTCCCGCCTGCACGAGTTGCTGCCCTGGAACTGGCGCGCGGCCCGTGAGGCCACCGCAGTTGCCCAGGCCGCCTGACCAATGGCCGCCCCGAGCTGCGTGTTCACCATCACCCGCGCCGCCGAGATGCTCGGCGAGACCGAGGAATGGCTGGAGGAACTCGCCGACCAGCTCGAACCCGAGGACGGCCGCCTCTGGATCTACGACACCGATGACCGCGCCACGCTCGGGTTCACCGAACGTGGCATCGAAAGCCTCAAGGAGCTCAGCCTCGACCAGAAGCGCTGAACGGGGCCAGCATTACAGCCCTTGGCAACCGCGTCCTCGGCCGGATGGGTACCCCGCGGCCTTGGCCGGATGGATACCGTCCAGGTGACTGGTTGAGGCTGTCAAAGAAGGTGCGAGTGGCATCGAGGAGGGCGTCGATGCTTTCGTAGAGTTCGCAGTGCGTGACCTCCCGGCGGTAGTGCCGCCACAGCATCTCGACCGGGTTCAGCCAGGGACTGTAGGTGGGAAGGTAGAGCAGGACGAGACGGCCTGCAGCGCCACGCAGCACGGCTTCGACTTCGTCATCCTCGTGAGTGCTGGCGTTGTCCCAGGCGACGGTGACGGTGCCATGCGGATGGCGCTGCAGAAGGGCCTCCAGCAGTTCGGCGACTTCGCGGCGCCGCTTGTGGCGGCGCGTGATGACGACGGCCTCGCCGGTGCGCCACTCGACGGCGCCAAGGCCGTAGCGGCGTGTTGGTTGAGCGGGCGTCGGCACCATGACCTGCCGCCCTCTGGGAGCCCAGAGGGCCCGCAGGGTCGGGAGCCAACTGATGTTGAACTCGTCGGCGTAGTAGAAGGCATCGCCCTCGTTCAGGCTGCTGCGGGCAGTTTCGAGCGCCCCTTTTTGAGGGCATATTCCGGATCAGGGCTGGTGATGCTGTGCTGCGGTCGGCTCAGCGCCATGCCGCCTTCACGCAGCAGGCAACAGATGCTCGGCGTGCTCATGCGCACCCCGGTCAATTCCGCCAAGTGGTCGGCCAGACGCGCCGCCGTCCAGAGCGAGAAGGGCAGACCCAGCGCGCGTGGGCGGGAGCGCGCGATCTGGAGCAGGCGTTCGCGGTACCCCGACGTAGCCTTGGCGGGTGCACCCGCCCGGGGTGCGTCCGACAACCCCTCCACGCCCTCTGCCTGATAACGGGCGAGCCAGCGACGCACCGTTTCCTCGTCCTGGCGAACGATCGGCGCGATCTCGGCCGCCACCATCCCCTGCTCGGCCGCGAGCAGGATCATCTGCGCCCGTGTCCGCACCCGCACGTCGTGTGTCCGGCGGTAGAGTTCGTCCAACTCCTGCAACTGCTCCGCCGATAGCGTGTCCAGGCTGATGGGGCGCATGGCAACCTCCAAACCCTCACGCCCTCAACGTCTCTCATCCCATATTAGTTCCGATACCGTACTTAGAGGCTGTTGTGGACCTGCGGGATTGAGGTGAGGTGCTTGAGCATGAGGCAAGCGAAGGCGACGAGGTGGAGGCCTGCGAGTGTTTCGGGCAGGCGTTCATAGTCGCGGACGAGGCGTCGGAAGCGTGTCGCCCAGGCGAAGGTGCGTTCAATGGTCTAATCGCAAACGGCAAGTTCTGCCTGACACGCGGGGCGCGCCTGCGGTTGGGCTGGCCGCGGGCGCGGGGCTGCCTTCGGGCAGCGCTCTCTTCCCAACCTCTTGGTGAGGTCACTCACCAAGGAGGGGAGCATGGGACAGCAGCCGCGCGTCTGGCGCGTCCGGCGGACGGGCACGCCAATGGCGACAGGCTGTAGCGGCTGGGTGAATGCTGATTCTCCCGCAGAAAGCGTGCTGCGGGTGGTCGTTTCGGTACCAAGTGAGCATATGGAGGGGTCTCCACCTCCATCGAAGTTTGGTTCTTGTCGAAGCGCCTCCTGCCACTGATCCCGGCAGGGCTGCTGGTGCAGCAGATCCTGCCCACCCCCGACCTCCTCACCATCGTCGTCACGCCACTCCAGCCCCAGGCGGCATGCCCGATCTGCGGCACACCATCCCGACACATCCACAGCCGCTACGATCGCGTGCTGCACGACCTGCCCTGGCAGGGAAGGCCAGTGCGGCTGCTTGTCCGGGCCCGGCGCTTCCGCTGCCTGGATCCGGCCTGTCCGCGGGTGACCTTCGCCGAGCGCCTCGCCGACACGGCGCCGCCCGCGGCGCGCCGAACAGGGCGGCTGGACGACCTGCAGCGCCACCTCGGCCTCGCCGCCGGCGGCGAGGTCGGCGCCCGCCTCGCGGCACGTTTGGCCATGCCCGTCAGCGCCGACACGCTGCTGCGGATGTTGCGGCGCGCCGGTACCGTGCTGCAACCGAGGCCGCCGGTGCGGGTGCTGGCCGTTGACGACTGGGCCTGGCGCCGCGGCCAGCGCTACGGGACGGTGCTGGTCGACCTCGAGCGCAACCGCGTGGTCGACCTGCTGCCCGATCGCCGGCCGACAGCCTCACGGCGTGGCTGCAGGCTAACCCGGGCGTCGAGGTCGTCGCCCGCGACCGGGCTGGCGTCTACGCCGACGGTGCGCGTCAGGGTGCGCCCGACGCCGTCCAGGTCACCGACCGCTGGCACCTGCTCCGCAACCTCGGCGATGCCGTCCACGCCTGTGTGGAGCGCCACCACGGCGCGGTTCGCCGGGCCGGGAAGGCGGTGCTGACGCAGCCGCCAGACGTGGCGACGCCGCGTGAGGCCGCCGTCGTACTACCCGACACGGCTGGGCAGCGGACCGCGGCAACGCACGCCCGCCGGCAGGCCCGGTTCGAGGAAGCGGCGTTCCTGCACGCAGCGGGCGCCTCGCTCAGCGCCATGTCCCGGCAACTCGGCGCCGATCGCAAGACGCTCCAGCGCTGGCTGCGGGCCGGCGCCATCCCGACCTGGCAGCAGCCACGCCGCGGCAGCCTGCTCGACCCCCATCGTGACCACCTGGAGCGCCGCTGGGCCGAGGGCTGTCACAACGCCGCACGGCTCTGGCGGGAACTGGTCGCGCTGGGCTTCACGGGCGGCACCGCCATGGTGCGGACCTGGGCGACGCGCCGCCGTAGGGCGGACACGAACGCGTCGCGGGCGCCCATGCTGGTGTCAGGCAGGCCGTGGCAACCGCCATCCGGACGGCGCGTGGCCCGGCTCCTGATGGCCGATGCGCAGACCCTGACGCAGCCGGACCAAGCCTTCGTCGCGCGGTTGCTGAAGGAGGCATCTGCCCTTGCCGCGACGATCACGGCGGCAAAGCGGCTCGCAGCCTTGCTGCGGCGGCGGAGCGGCGAGACGCTCGACGACATCCTCGCCGCTGCAGCCGCGACACCGCTGGCCGGCTTCGTCGCCACGCTGCGCAAGGACATCGCCGCCGTGAAGGCCGCCCTCGACCTGCCCTGGACCACCAGCCCCGCCGAAGGCCAGATCAACCGCATCAAGATGATCAAGCGTACCATGTACGGCCGGGCAGGCTTCGAACTCCTCCGTGCTCGCGTTCTTCATGTCGCCTGACATCACCACGGCAGCACGCTTTCTGCGGGAGAACCTCGCCAAGGTGTTCCGCAGCTACCGTGCTGGCCTGTTCCACTGCTACGGCGTGCCGGGCTTGGCGCGCACCAACAACGACCTCGAGCAGTTGTTCGGCTCGCAGCGCTACCACGAGCGCCGCGCCACGGGGCGCAAGGCGGCCTCGCCAGCGGCCGTGCTCCGCGGCGAGGTTCGCCTGATCTCGGCCACCGCGACACGGCTGCGTCCACCAGCGGCGCGGGAATTGGGGCGCGTCAGCCGGCAGCGATGGGCCGAACTCCGTCAGCGCCTCGAACGAAGACGACACGCGAGAACCTTGCGAACCCGGTTCCGTCGCGATCCCGACGCCTACCTTGCCGCCCTCGACCACCAAGCCTGCCAGCCAGCTTTGCCAGCCTAAGAAAAAAACACGAAGGCATCGATGGCCAAATCTAGGCTTCACCGTCGATGATGCGCAGCAGGTAACGTCCGTATGTGCTTTTCGCCAGCCTGCGCCCCAGCGCCAGCAACTGAGCATCGTCGATCCAGCCCATGTTGTGGGCCACTTCCTCGGGGCAGGCGATGCGAAACCCCTGCCTTTTCTCCAGGGCGCGAACGAACTCTCCCGCTTCTAACAGCGTATCCGGAGTCCCCGTGTCCAGCCAGGCGAAGCCGCGACCGAGAAGTTCCACATGCAGTTGTCCGCATTCGAGATAGGCCCGGTTGACGTCGGTGATCTCCAACTCACCGCGTGCGGAGGGCTTCAGCCCGCGCGCGATCTCCAGAACCTGATTGTCATAGACATACAGACCGGTGACAGCCCAGTTAGAGCGCGGGGTCGCAGGCTTTTCCTCGATGGAGATCACGCGATTGTCGACGTCAAACTCCACCACGCCATAGCGTTCCGGGTCATTGACGTTGTAGGCGAATACCGTGGCACCTGCCGGTTGACCCTGCGACCCGCCACAGGCGCGTTTCAGTCGGCTCGGCAGGCCATGCCCGTAAAAGATGTTGTCGCCAAGCACCAGCATGGAACAGTCATCGTCAATGAAATCTGCACCGATGATATAGGCCTGGGCGAGCCCGTCCGGCTTCGGCTGCTCGGCATAGGTCAGGCGGATGCCCCATTCCGACCCGTCGCCCAGCAATTCGCGGAAACGCGGCAGGTCGGCGGGGGTGGAGATCAGCAGGATGTCGCGCACCCCGGCCAGCATCAGCGTGGTCAGGGGGTAGTAGATCATCGGCTTGTCATAGACGGGCAAGAGCTGCTTCGACGTGACATGCGTCATCGGATGCAGCCGCGTGCCGCTGCCGCCCGCCAGGATGATGCCCTTCATGCTTCTGTCATTCCCAATACCGCTGCGGGAGCCTGCGGCAGCAGACGGCCGATGCAGGCTTCGCTGGAGAGACGCCAGTCCGGCAGGGTGATGCCATGGACCCGAGCCAACTTCGCGCAGTCCAGTCGCGAATTGGCCGGGCGTCGGGCCGGTGTTGGATATTCCGCTGTGGCAATCGGCTTCACCCTGGCCTCCGGTCCGCCGCGATGGGCGGAGAACTCGAAGATGGCGGCCGCGAAGCCGGCCCAGTGAGTGTAGCCCGACCCTGACAGGTGAAACACACCCCTTAGCGCCGGGTCGCGGGAGCCAAGCAGGTTGCGGGCGACCTGCAGTACCGCATCGGCAATATCCAGAGCCGAGGTGGGAGAGCCGTGCTGGTCGGCCACCACGGAAATTTCGTCGCGCGTGGCCGCTAGCCGCAACATGGTCTTCACGAAATTGACACCGAACGGGCTGTAAACCCATGCTGTGCGCAGGATGACATGATCATCCGGCTGCGCAGCGGCGATAGCCTTTTCTCCCGCCAGCTTCGAGCGGCCATAGGCTCCGATAGGGCCGGTTGCGTCATCTTCCCGATAGGGGCGGTCGAGCTGCCCGTCGAAGACATAATCCGTGGACAGATGAATGACTGGGATACCCAGCTTTGCCGCCGCAGCTGCCACGGCCCCGGCGCCCGTGGCGTTGACGAGCTGGGCCTGGTCCGGCTCGCTCTCGGCCTTGTCCACGGCCGTGTATGCCGCGGCATTAACGACGACGTCGGCACTTGCTGCGTGAAGCGCCGGCAGCACGGTGTCCGGCCGCGCCAGATCCAGTTCCGGCCGGGCCAGGGCGACGATGGAGACCCCGGCTGCCTGTGCCCGCTCGCGCAGCGCCCGGGCCACCTGACCATCCCGTCCAGTAACGGCGATCCGCATGAGATGGGTCACGCGAAATAGAGGGGGAGATCTGCGAGGCGCGGGTGCTGCCGATCCTTTGCTGAAAGGATAGCGGCCTCCTTCGTCACCGGCCACTCGATTCCCAGATCAGGATCATCCCAGGCCAAGCCATGGTCATTCTCCGGCGCATAATGGGCACTCACCTTGTATATTACTTCGCTGTCCGGCTGGAGCGTGCAGAAGCCGTGCGCGAAGCCGATGGGAACCAAGAGTTGCGCCCAGTTCTCCGCCGAGAGTTCGACACTCACGTGTCGGCCGAAATTCGGCGACGAGCGCCGGATGTCCACCACGATATCGAGGATGGCCCCGCGCACCACTCGAACCAACTTATCCTGAGCGAAGGGAGGACTCTGGAAATGCAGTCCCCGCACTGTTCCGACATCGGCGGAAAGCGAGTGGTTGTCCTGCATGAAGTCTATGTCGATTCCTGCCTCTGCGAAGCGGGCGCGGTTATAGACTTCGGAGAAGAAGCCCCGGTGGTCGCCGAAGCGCTTGGGGCGCAGGATACGCACTTCCGGAAGCGTGGTGGATTCGATCTCAAGCATTGATAAAGCTCCTTCCGGCTCTCAGCCTAGGCCTAGCCTTTCGCCGCGATAGGCGCCGGAGCGCACGGCCTCCCACCAGCCGCGGTTGTCGAGATACCAGCGTACCGTGCGGCGCAGCCCGCTCTCGAAGCTCTCGGCCGGGCGCCAGCCCAGCTCGCGCCCGATCTTCCCGGCATCGATGGCATAGCGCAGGTCATGGCCCGGCCGGTCGGTGACGAAGGTGATCAGGCTCTCGCGCGGCGCGCCGGGGCCCGGCGCCATCTCGTCCAGCAGGGCGCAGATGGCGCGCACCACCTCGATGTTGCGCCGCTCGTTATGGCCGCCGATGTTGTAGCTCTCGCCCGGCACGCCACGCTCCGCCACCAGGACCAGCGCCGCGGCATGGTCCTCGACATAGAGCCAGTCCCGCACATTCTCGCCGCGCCCATAGACCGGCAGGGGCCGACCCTCCAGCGCGTTGAGGATGGTGAGCGGGATCAGCTTCTCGGGGAAGTGGTAGGGGCCGTAGTTGTTGGAGCAGTTGGTCACCACCACCGGCAACCCGTAGGTGTGGTGCCAAGCCCGCACGAAATGGTCCGAGGCTGCCTTGGAGGCCGAATAGGGCGAGCGCGGGTCATAGGGCGTGTCCTCGCGGAACAGGCCATCCTCGCCCAGCGAGCCGAAGACCTCGTCGGTCGAGACATGGTGGAAGCGGAAGCCGTCCCGCTCCGCGCCCGGCGGCAGGCTGCGCCAGTGTTCCAGCGCCGCCTGCAACAGGGTGAATGTGCCCACCACATTGGTCTGCACGAACTCGCCCGGCCCGTCGATGGAGCGGTCCACATGGCTCTCGGCGGCGAGGTGCATCACCACCTCGGGGCGGAACTCCGCCATGGCCGCGCGCATCGCCGCGGCATCGGCGATATCGGCCCGCAGGAAGCGGAAGCGCGGGTCGTCCGCCACCGGCGCCAGCGAGGCGAGGTTGCCCGCATAGGTCAGCTTGTCCACCACCAGCACGTGGTGCGGCGTCTCGCGGATCAGCCGCCGTGCCACCGCCGATCCGATGAAGCCCGCACCGCCCGTGACAAGGAATTTCTTGGCCATGCAGCGCGTTTTCTCTCGATTCTACTTGGCCCTGGGTCCCTTAAGGGACAGATAGCGCAGGGTACCTGACCCATAGCACAACACTATGCAACAGTACGCAATTTCCTACCAAAAGCCCTAATGGGTAGCAAGCGGCCCTCTGCCCGACAGGTGAGATTGCGTCCTGGCATCTGCGTGGGTCCTCTGGACAACTGCAAGGCGCCATGTTCGTGTCGCTGGCCACTCGGTATGACGCTAGGAACGGTGCTGGGCAATGACGGCCGGGCTGCTTGGAGACTACGACCGCTGGGTCTGTTGTCATGATGAACTCACCAACGCGGACTTAGCTCTCATCGCGGCGCGGGTCGAATTGTTGCCGCTTCGCCCGCTCCTGTCAGTGATCGCCGTAGTCGGGCCCGCCACGGCGCCAGATGTGGCACTATCAGCGGTAGAAAGTGTTCGTAAGCAAATCTACCCTTGGTGGGAGATGCGCTTGGCTTTGCCGGCCGAAACAGGGCGACCATTGCGGGAAGAACTGAAGCGAGTGGCGGCGAATGATCCAAGGGTCATCTGCCGGGAAATGCGTGCCGACTGTCCGGTTGCAGCCCGTAATGAGTTGCTGGCGACTGCCGAAGGGGATTTCGTGCTGTTCCCGGAGGTTGACTCCGTGTTCGCACGACAGGCTTTCTACGAGATCGCGGTAGAGATTGGCGCCCATCCCGATCTCGATCTGGTCTATTCGGATGAAGACCGAATCGATGCTGATGGGCGCCGGACGGAACCGTACTTTAAGCCTTTTTGGAGTCCGGAACTGCTGCTGGGCCACGACATGATCGGCCAGCTCTGTGCCTATCGGCGGGAACTCGTCGAGCGCCTGGGGATGTTGCGGCCATCCCTGGGACCTGCCGCGGGATGGGATCTCTCCCTGCGGCTTACGGCGGCCACGACGCCGGACCGGATTCGGCACATCCCGGTGATCCTATGTCACCGGCGGGAGGAAGCCGGGCGGCACGGCATGCAGTCCGCTACCTATCGCGAAGCCGGTCAGCGTGCTGACCTGCCCCCGTAGAAGCGATCCGCCGGTAATGTGAGTCCGGCGGAACCGTGGAGGGCGTGGAGATGGCGAAGAAGCATCACAAGCCGGAGGAGATCGTGGCCAAGCTGCGCCAGGTCGAGGTTCTGCTGGCGCAGGGGAAGTCGGCGGTCGACGCCGTGCGGACGATCGGGGTGACGGAGCAGACGTACTATCGCTGGCGCGCCGAGTACGGCGGGCTGAAGCTGGACCAGGTGAAGCGGCTGAAGGTGTTGGAGCAGGAGAACGGCAGGCTTCGGCGTGCGATGGCGGACCTGACGCTGGAGAAGCTGGTATTGAAGGAAGCCGCTTCGGGAAACTGGTAAGCGCCGCGCGTCGTCGGGCCTGTGTCGAGCACGTCACGGCAGAATTGGACGTCTCGGAACGGTTCGCCTGCCGGGTGCTGGGGCAGCACCGGTCGGTGCAGCGCAGGGCGCCGAGGAAGCTCGACGACGAGGCGGCGCTGAGGGAGAGCATCATTGGCCTAGCCCGGCAGTACGGGCGCTATGGGTACCGGCGGATCACAGCCCTGCTGCGGGCCCAGGGGTGGTCCTGCAACCACAAGCGGGTGGAGCGGATCTGGCGCGCCGAGGGCCTGAAGGTTCCGGCCCGGCAACCCAAGCGCGGTCGGCTCTGGCTGAACGACGGGTCCTGCGCGCGGCTGCGGCCGGAGCGGCCGAACCACGTCTGGGCCTATGACTTCGTCGAGGACCGGACGCGCGACGGCAGGAAGCTGCGGATGCTGAACGTGGTCGACGAGTACACCCGCGAGTGCCTGGCCATCCGCGTGGCCCGCAGGCTCGGGGCGACGGACGTGATCGATGTCCTCTCCGATCTGTTCATCCTGCGCAGCATCCCTGGTCACGTGCGTTCCGACAACGGGCCGGAGTTCGCCGCCACCGCGGTGAAGGGCTGGATCACCGACGTTGGCGCGAGGACGGCGTTCATCGAGCCGGGCAGCCCCTGGGAGAACGGCTACGTCGAGAGCTTCAACGGCAAGCTCCGGGACGAGCTGCTGAACGCCGAGGTGTTCAACACGCTCGCCGAGGCCAAGGTGCTGATCGAGGGCTGGCGGAAGCACTACAACCACTCATCACAACGCACATCTCTCTATGTTGTTGATGGAAAGAGGCTTTGCTGCGCGAGGCTCGATACCGCGGGGTGGTGCGGCCCGCTCTGGGCGCGTTGCGCGAGGGATTGCCCAGGATTGCCATCAAGGTCGGCACGTCGGAACAGCCACGGGCCATCCGCGACCGGGTGCATGGCATCGATCTCGCCCCGCTAGGCGGCGAGCCGGAGCGTCCGGGGCGCCACGCCAACCAGGGCGGCGGCCTGGCTCAGGTTGAGCCAGGGCTCGATGTTGTCCGGCGCGACGGTGTAGACCGGGATCCTGTGGTGTGATCGTAGTGAGGTCACCCGCTCGCGGGTCCACCGGTTGCCGTTGCCGGTCCTGAGCCCGTTGCGATTGAGAATGCCGGCGATGATATCGTCCTTCATGATGAGGGCGAGGCCGCGCACGGCCTCGACGGTGTCGGCGGGCGTGCTGTTGCGCTGCCCCCGCCGGCGGCGTGGCAGCCGGAGTTCGGTGTGGGCACCGCCTGCCCAGTGGATCTGGATGACGATCTCGGCCGTGTGGTCGTCGAGATCGGCAATGGCCTCGTGGATTACGGTCCGGACGATACGCTTCTTGAGCCGCGCGTCGGTGGTCGGTGCCGCCCAGACCGTTTCGAGGTCCTCGGCGAGGCTGGCCAAGGAAACCGGCGTGGGATCGCGACGCGGAGGGGCGGCGGCATCATGGGCGGCGATGCGCTGCTCGATAGCCGCGACGCGCGTCAGCGCACGGTTCCAACGCGCCTCCAACTCGCTTGCGACGTGGCGGTTCTCCGGGTCGGCGGCATCGTACTGCCGGAAAGCCCGGCCGGCCGCATAGCGTGCTGCCTCGAGATCGCGCGTCAGAACGTCCCGCACCTCGTCGCGCCGGGCCGGTGGCCTGCGCCTCGGCTGCCTGCGCGGCCTGCACGGCGGCCGGCCTGACGACGGCAAGCAGTGCCGCTGCCACGGCATCGTCGACGCGCAGCCCGCCAAAGGCGATGCAACTCGGCTCCCCGTAGTCGAGCCGGCCGCGGGTGCAGGCGTAGCGCGGGGTATCGTGCCGCGCGCCGGTGTACTGGACGGTGAGCTTCTGGCCACAGCGGCGACAGCGCAGCAGGCCAGCCAGCAGGGCAGCGCCGCGCTTGGGTGCGCCATGCACGTCGGCCGTCGGGACGTTCCTGCTCACCATCTGCCGGATCGCCTCCGCGCGGTCCCACTCGACGTAGCCTTCGTGGGCGCCGGGCCGCAAGGCCAGCCAGTCCGTGCTAGGCTTGCGCCGGGAGCAAGGCTTGGCACCCGCACCGTCATAGCGTACCGCGACGCCCGTCTTGCCGTAGGCGTAGGCGCCGCCATAGGCCGGGTTGGCGATGCGCTGGCCGATGCTGGAATAGCGTGGCCGGCGCCAGACCACCGCGCCGCCGGAGGTCCTGGCCGGCAGGTCGAGCCCGTGCTCCAGGAACCACAGCAGCGCCTGACGCACGCTCCCGAGTTCGGCGACCTTGTCGATGGCCAGCCCGATCGCCGCCTGGACCCGCCGATCGGGGTCTTTCTCCAGCCGGTCGCCCACCTTGACGAAGCCCACCGGCGCAGCAACCACGAGTTCGCCGCGCCGGGCCTTCTCATGCCGTGCTGCGAGCGAGCGCTGGCGCAGCAGGTCGAGCTCATACTCGTTCAGGCTGCCTTTCAGACCCAGCAGCAGCCGGTCATTGCCCTGCCGTGGCGCATAGACCGTTTCCCCGTCGATCAGCACCGTGTCGACGACGCGGCACATCTCCACCAGTTGCTGCCAGTCGCGGCTGTTGCGCGCGAACCGCGACACCTCGAGGGCTGCCACCGCGCCGACCTTGCCGAGGCAGACCTCGGCGACCATGCGCTCGAACCCGACGCGCACGACACCGCCGGCTGCGGAACGGCCGAGATCGTCGTCGATCACCTCGATCTCGGACCAGCCGAGCTGCGCCAGCCGCTCCCGCATGGCGTATTGCAGGGCCTGGCTTTCCCGGTTGTGCTGGACCTGGTGGGCCGAGGACTGACGGACATAGAGCACCGCCTTGCGCGCCCGGTGCTGCGCGCCGACCTTGTCAGCGCTCATCGGCTACGCCCCCGGACTCGGGTGCCAGGCTGCCGAGATGGGCGAGCAGCAGGGGCACCATCAGCACCGCCACCGCCCGCCGGGCCGGCTCCGGCAGGGTGCTCCATCCCGGCACCACACACGCCGTCGGCGGCGGGCTCGCCGGAAACAGGTCGGACTGCCGGTCCGGCGTCCGCAGGCAGCGACGGGAGTGTTGCATGGCGCTCTCCGGGGCGGTGGGACGCCAAGGCTATCGCCGCCGCGCTCCCCGTCGTCTCCGAAAGCAGGCCTCGTAACGCCACCAGCGCGGACAGCGCCGTCACCGGCTCCGGCGCCTGCCACGTCTCGCGGCAGGCCGCCGCGTCGAGCATCCAGGTCGGGATCTCCCGCAGCCGGACCGCATCGGTACCGGCCAGGCTGCAGCGCGCCCAGGACCCGGTCGTCCGCTCGATCACCTCATGCACACAGACCAGCTGGCCGGACCACGGATGCCATGCGTAGGCAACGGTCACCTCGCCAGCAGATGCAGTACCATGGGTCTTGTGTCGGAGAGTTCTACAACACCGTCCGGCCGCACTCCGCCCTGCGCTACCGACCACCCGCGCCGGAGGCGCTCCCGGCGCCCCGCAGACAATCCTCAGCAGGACGCCCACACTCCGGCTCAGGCCGGACCATCCCCATGCGGCACTAAAAATCCGCCTGGACCCCCTCGTGGGGGCTGGTCACCACCCGTCTACCCCAGAGGTAAACTGCCCAGGCAAGCTGAGGAGTAGCTAAGTTGACAGTGCCGTGATACACGCCCGTATCATAACCTGAACCGTGCTTCTAACCTAAATTTTAGGCTGAAGAACAAACATTTACATGGGTATATGGCGTTCCCTTTTGCTGGGGACGTTATTTTCAGAATTCCGGCATGGGAGTGCCGGGTGGAGCTACTAGGATCCGCATGCATCCGCCGAGCATCTATGACGCCTATGACGGCTGGGTCCACCGACACGGCAGCTTGACCGACGAAGACCGCCAGCTCATCGCGGCAGACCTTACCAGCTTGCGCGACCCGCCACTGCTATCCGTGGCAATGCCCCTGGTGCCAGAGCTGCACCCAAAGGACCTCTGCCGCGCCATCGACGCCCTGCGCAGCCAGCTTTACCCGGATTGGGAGCTGTGGCTTTGGGGCATAGCGCCACCTGCCGCCTTGCCAGCTCTACATCAGGCCATGGCCACGGACCCCCGTATCCGCTGGTCCGCCCAGGCCGACGCGCAAGCGGTTACTGCCATGGCCGGCGGTGAGATGCTGGCACTGCTGGAGCCTGGTGCCGTCCTGGCCGAGCAAACGCTCTATGAGGTGGCGGTTGCCTTCCGCACACAGCAGGCGCCTGACGTGCTCTACGCCGACGAGGATCGCCTTGACGCCGATGGGAACCGTCACACCCCGCGCTTCAAGCCGCTGTGGAGCCCGGAACTACTAGCCACGCACGACATGCTGGGCCAGCCCTGCTTCTACCGGCTGTCGCTGCTGCAGCGGCTGGGTGGGCCAAGGCCGGAATATGGGCCGGCCATGGGCTGGGACCTCGCGTTGCGGGCCACGGCGGCCACCACACCGGATCGCATCGTGCATCTGCCGACAGTGCTGTGCCACGGGCGGGACGGTGCGGAACCCGAACGGCATGACGGCTACCAAGAAAATGGGGAGCGCGCGCTGCGCGACTGGCTGGCTGCGGAAGGGCTGGGTGCGGCGGAGCTGCGACCCGCGCCGTTGCGGCCCGGCGCTTGGCAGATTGTCTATCCGCTGCCCATGGAAGCGCCTTCAGTCTCTGTCATCATCCCGACACGCGACCGGCCAGAGCTGCTGCGGGCCTGCTGCACGGGCCTGCTGCAGATGACCGACTGGCCGGCAGACCGGCTGGAGGTGCTGGTGGTGGACAACGGCAGTACCGACCCTGAGGCGCTTGCGCTGCTACGGCAGTTGGCAACGGACCCCCGTATACGGGTGCTGCCAGCGCCCGGCCCGTTCAACTATCCCCGGCTGAACAACTTGGCGGTGGGTGAGGCGCGCGGCAGCCTGTTGGTGTTACTGAACAACGACATCGAGATACTGGAGCCTGGCTGGCTGCGTGAAATGACGGCTCTAGCCCTACGACGAGAGGTCGGCGCGGTCGGTGCCAAGCTGCTTTACCCGACCGGTGAGGGCGTGCAACATGCGGGACTAGTGTTCGGCCCGCAGGCCGTGCGCCACTTGCTGCGCTTCGCTCCGGCGGATGACGCGGGCTACGGCGGTCAGTTGGCGCTGACACAGGCCCTCTCTGCTGTGACCGGCGCCTGCATGCTGCTGCGCCGCGAAGTCTACGAAGAGGTCGGCGGGCTGGATGAAAGCCTGACCGTAGGCTTCAACGACATCGATCTCTGTCTGCGGATTCAGGATGCGGGCTACCGCATCATCTGGACGCCGCACGCTGTGCTGGCGCATCGCGAAAGCGCTTCGCGCGGGATGGATGTAGCGGAGCCGCAGCGGCGGCGTGCCGAAGGGGAGCTGCGCTTCATGCAGCGGCGCTGGGGCAAGATGCTGGAGCACGACCCGTACCACAACCCGAATCTGATGCTGTACAACGACATCGGTCACGGCTGTGCGCAGCTGTCAGCGCCTCGGCGTACCCCTCCCTGGCGCAGGGCTGTCGAGACGGTGCTGGCATAATGGGGCGCGTGGACAATCTGGCGTTGACGCAGGAGCGCCGGGTGCGGGCAGCGGCAGCGCGGCGTATGGCGATGCTACGAGAGGAGTCCACGAGGCTGAGGGACGAGGCCGTGTGGCTGCGGAACGAGGTCACGCGGCTGCATGCCGAGATCGACCGGCAGCGGGACTACATCGCAGCGCAAGCTTTCGCTGAGCAGGAGGAACGCCAGGAGGCCAAGCGCCAAATCCAGGAGGTCACTGCGGCGCTACGGGCGATGACAGCCGGTCGCGATCGGATGGAGGAAGCTTGGCGCATGAGTGCTGCCGAGCATCAGCGCTTACTGCGATCCACCACATGGCGGCTCACAGCTCCACTACGCTGGGCCATGGGCCACGTCCCTCCCCCAGTACGGCGGTTACTCAAACGAGGCTGACGTGCCCCCCCTTGGAGTAGTCCGCCGGTTATGCAGTCCGGTGTCTATTTCGAGGAGATGGATGATGAGCCGGAAGAAGAGGCACACGCCGGAGGAGATCGTCGCCAAGCTGCGACAGGTTAAGGTTCTGACGGGGCAAGGCAAATCGGCGTCCGATGCCGTGTGGGCCATCGGGGTGACGGAGCCGACGTTCCGTCGGTGGCGGGCAGAGTGCGGTGGTCTGAAGCTCGATCAGGTGAAGCGCCTGAAGGAGCTGGAGCAGGAGAACGCACGGCTGCGACGGGCGGTGACGGACCTGACGCTTGACAAGGTGATCCTGAAGGAGGCTGCGTCGGGAACAGCGTGGTGTGCAGGGTCAGGCTGCCGTCCGCGGCCGGCACCGGCGAGGCAGCGGCTTTAGCGGCGTCGCTCATGGCACCGAAGCTAGCCGGTGCTGGCCCTCGCGCGAAGCCTTTCCGTCCGCAAATGGGGATTAGCGGACGGAAGAACGGGCGCTGCCTGCGGGGGCGCAACACGGTCGCCGGGGGTGTTCGGCGGGGTGCCGAAGTAGCACAAGCAATACCCGGATATCAGTTTCAGAACACCTTACAGATCGCTGTTTTACCCTGTATCCTGGAAACGAAGACCGGGAGCCCGGAAGCCCCCTCCAGCGTCTTCGGGCGGAGGTTGCTGCATGGCAGACTGGGACACAGACGATCCGGACGACGGCGGCACGCCGCCCTGGGCCACGCGCCGGCCCGGCCCAGGGGCGCCGGCGGCCGCCCCCGATCCCGCCCGGCTGCTGCTCCCGCTGGCCCGGGCTGAGGACCTCGTCTCGCGCCTCGACGCCCGCGCCGGGGCCGCTTCGGAGGCGCTGCGCGAGGGCCTGGTCGCCCGCCTGGCGCTGGCCGAG
>NZ_CP024589.1:0-11772 GCF_002754815.1 Roseomonas sp. FDAARGOS_362
ATCGGCGTTCCGGCTTCCCGCGCGCTCGCCCATGCGGTCGCGCTCTCCTGCGGGTCCGCATCAATGACGCAAACCCGTTCGCCGGTCGCCTCGGCCGCCACGGCGGTATGAACCGAAAGCGTGGTTTTTCCGCTCCCGCCCTTCTGGCTCAAAAACGCAATGACGTTCATGCGTCAATCCTTCTTTGCGTGAATACGTATTAAAGCATATAGCTAGGCACGTTACTACGTCTTTAAGCTAGTGCGGCCATTCCTCGGCCGGCCAGTCCCGCGACGTGTGGATGACGCGCACGATCACGACGCTTTCCCGGCCCTCCACGTCGCGCAGCTCATAGGCGATGATGTAGGGAAGCCGGGCGAGGGACTTTTCATAGCTTCCGCTCACCCGTCCCGGCCGCCCGGTCGCCATCTCGCCTAGCTTGTTCCCGGCGTCCTCGATCGCGTCCACGACCCGTTCGGCGGCGAATGGGTTGTCCTCGGCGATGTAGCGCAGGATTTCGAGGTTATCCCGCTGCGCCTCAATCGACCAGACAACCGGCCTCATCCGCGCGCGGCTTTCCGGCGCTTCGCTTCCGCGATAACCTCACGCATTTCCGCGACGGCCTGCGCGTGGGGGATCACGCGGCCGGCCGCTGCGTCGGCCATGCCGCGCTTGATACCGTCGATGATTTCAAGCTCGCGATCGACGTAGGCGGCGACGGCCTCGCCGGCGAGGAAAGATTTGCTCCGTTGCGTGTCGCTCGCGATCCGGTCGAGTTTTTCTTTTACATCGGGCCGAACCCGAATCGTCATGGTGGTGCTGGCGGTCATGGAATCGCCTCCGATCGTGTTGAATTGTGTACACCCTAGCACGTTTTCCCGATCGTCGCCATCGCCTTTCTAAGCGATACGAATACACGTCAATACGTATTAACGTAAATAATTAAGCGCCAGCCGTGCCCCTCGCTTTCTCTCGAAAGCCCATAGGACGGTTGCCGCCGACGCGAACGTGGCGGTTTTGCTGTGAGGGTGCCGCTTCCCGATCCGCCTTATAAGCGGATCGGAACCGCCGCAGGGCTGCGAAAGCAGCCCGAACAGCGGCGACCGCTTATGTTTGCCCTTTTAGATAAAGATCAGATGGGGATTCAGTCTGGTTATCGGACTCACGTTTCTGCACCATCTTCCCAAGGGCAGCGAGCGCCCGGCCTAGCGGGTTATCGCCGGCCTCGAACAGCGCCAGCTCATCGAGGGGCAGGGCCTTCCTGTAGGCGTCCAGCTCGGCCGCGCGGGCTTCCTGTGCGGCGCTGTGGTCGTCGGGCAGGGGCGGGGCCTTCCCGAACCGTCCAAGGAACTGCCGGGCCTTCTCGGGCAGGGACAGGCGATAGGCGTTGCTCGTCTGCTGGACCTGTGGGCCGCGCCCCTCATTGCCGGTCGGCTCGTAGCGCCGCAGCCAGTCGATGAAACCGTGCGCCCGCAGGTTCTTCAGCGCCCGCACGATCGTATCGCGCGACCGGCCGAGCCGATCCATGATCGTGGTGATTGACGGCTCTAGCCGGCCGGTGCGGAAGTCTATGAGATTGACGAACAGCCGCAGCACGTCGAGCGCCACCGATCCTAGCGGGCCGCTGCGCTCGCCCTTCTCGTGCAAGCCGGCCTCGTTGTAGATTTCGGCCGCCTTCAAGATCGCCTGAACGTCCTTGCGCGTCGTCGGCCGCCATATCCGGCCCTCCGATCGGCCCCGGATATGACTATGCCGGCGAACTGGCGTCGGGCATCGCTCGGCCGGGGGCGGAAAGACCAGACCTAGCGCGGTCTGTCCTGATCCCCGCAGGGCGGCCCGGCGCTCATGGGCGAGCGTTGTAAGCTCCCCGGCCTCGTCGTCGGTGAGCTGGCCCGCGCCGTATCGGGTCCAAACCTCCCGCATGATCTCGTCAAGCGCGTTCCCGCGCGCGCAGCCGATCACGGCCGCGATTTGCGTCCTCAACATGCCTATCGTCCTTCCATTTGAAGGACATGACGGCGCGGACGGCAGGCACGGCTTTCCTGTTTCCGCAAGAATCAATCTTGCGAATTGGAGTGCTCTAGCGTAGATAAGGGGAGACTTTGATGGCCCCGGCTCTACGGTGTGTCTGACGGCCTACAAAAACGCTCGACCGTTGGCGCGGTCGGGCGTTTTGCCGTTATGTCCCTTGCTTCGCTTCGATATAGAACCTCAACGCTTCCTCGATGATCGGCGCGCGCGATGACGCGCCCCGTTCTTCCTTGATCCGGTCAAGTCGCGCGACCAGCTCAACGGGAAGATCGGTGTTTACGAAGGTGCGGCCAGCCTCTCGCAACCTTTGTCGGTGCGCGGCCACGTCCCTCCGAATCCTATCAGAATCGCTTTTCATCGTTACTAGAAAGACCCGAAACCGCCCGATTCTGCAACCCTTTGCGTAAGGGGGCGAGAAAGGCACTACTTCTAGAGCCGGTAACTAAACGTGGTTACGTCAATGCGTATTCACGTCTTTGCGTTCTATAGCCCGGTAGATCGTGGCGCGATGAACGCCTAAAAGCTGCGCGACTTCCGCCACCGGCTTCTTGTCCTCATGGATGAGCTGGCGGGCGTGTGCGATCTGCTCGGCCGACAGGGCAGGGGATGGGCCGAACCGGACGCCTCGGGCCTTCGCCGCGATCCGGCCGGCGCTCGTGCGCTCCACGATCAAGGATCGCTCGAAATCCGCGATGCCGGCGAACACGGTCAACACCATGCGCCCGGCCGGCGTCGTCGTGTCGGCCCAAGGCTCGGCCAGCGAGCGCAGGCCCGCGCCAGCCTCCTTGATCCGCTCCGCGATCGCCAGAAGGTCGGCCGTCGATCGGGCGAGACGGTCTAGCCGGGTGATCGTCACCACGTCGCCGGCGCGCAAATGGTCAAGCATCCGCGCCAGCTCGGGCCGGTCCCGCTTCGCCCCGGAAGCCTTTTCCTCGAAGATGCGGACGCAGCCGGCCGCGCCAAGGGCGGCCCGCTGCGCATCGAGGTCCTGCCCGCGCGTCGAGACGCGGGCATAGCCGATGAACGCCCGCCCGGCGTCGGAATCTGGTTGGTGGCCCACGGCTTCCCCCTGTCGCAAATCATGTCGCAAGTGGCGTAGCACTTGCGACAAAGACATGCGACACGAAAACCCCTGATTTTCCGGGGGCGGCCGATCTGTCGCGGGTTTTAGGATTTCCGCGACATCAGCCCCACGTCAGCGGGTCGAGGCGCAGATAGAAGGCAAGGCGCTCCCGATCTGGCGCGCTGATGCCCAATATGTCGAACAGGATGGTGAAACCGCGCTCCGCTTCATGCGGGGTTGTCCAGCTCTCCCCGGCGTTGGCAACCATAAGTGCCAAATCAGCGTAGCGGTCTGCGGTTCCGAGCCGCCCCAAGTCGATCACCCCGGCACATTGCAGGCTACGAGGGTCCACTATAAAATTGGGCATACAAGGATCGCCGTGACAGACGACCATATCGGCGCGCTCTTGGTCGAGCCGAACCGGCAGCTCTCGCTCCACCCGTGCCAAGAGTTCCTGCTGTGGTCTGTTCTTGTCCTCGTCAGGCAAGAAGTCGGGATTGACGGCGTTGCGGGACACTACATCCACGGCGCTAGCGAACATCCGCGACAAACTGCGCTCGAACGGGCATTGGACAACCGGCAGGCTGTGCAGAACACCAAGCTGCTGCGCCATTGAAGGCCACGCTTTGAGTAGGTCGGCCCCCGACAGATCGACCGCCGCCACTCCGGGGATTGCCGTCATCGTCAGGCAAGCCCCTTTCTCCGTCGCTCGCCAGTCGATGACCTCGGGGCAGGCGACACCTCGGCCGTGCAGCCAAGTGAGACGGTCCCGTTCGTCGGCAAGATCAGCCACTCGCGCGGGCGATGCAATCTTTGCATAGGCAAGCCCATCGTCGCGGTGATAGATGAAATCGCCAGACTCCCCGCTTCGGACGGGAACCCACGCGCGCGAATCTTCAAGTAACTCGTATGCCAAATTCAAATACGCTCCTTCGTCGCAGAAATCCCGAAACCCGCGACAACTCTACACTACTGCGCCGGCGCTGTTGGCGCTGCCACGGTGATCGTGCAACGCTGATCCGCGCCGGCCGTGCGCGCGGCCTCCCAACAAGCCGCTACCGCGTCCCTGTTCGCCTCAATGAGCTGATCGGCCGAGGCCACGCGCTGCCATGCTTCCGGGCTGCCGAACGCCATAAGGCTCATGCCGGCCTGCCACGGCCTTTCGCCCATGACGACGCTGGCGACACGCGGCGCGGCCGAGAACGGCAACAGGCGCGGAAGGAACAGCATCACCAGCGCGCCGGCGAGCAGGCCGATAGCGAAGGCGACGACAAGCCACCAATTTTGCCGATCGCGCTCCCGCGCGCTGGCGACGTGCGCCGAAAGATTGCGGCCGGCGCGCTCGAGGTCGGACGCCTGCCGCTCGAGCTGCTGCGCGGCGGTGCGTATCAGGGCCTCGCCGCTGCGCTCGAGGACCGCCGCATAGTGCTGCGCGCCCTGCTTGAGAATGGGCGATTGCTCTACGCCGTGCATCCGCTCCGCAACATTGTCGAGCGCCTGCACGAGCTGGGCGAGCTGGGGCTTGTAGTCCTGCGCCGGCTCGATCTTTTCGAGCTGGTCGAAAGCCGCTTCCAGCCCGCGCCGCATCACGGTCATTTCCGCGCCGATCTGCGCGCCCTGCGTCTCGATCGTGCGCCGTAGCGCATCGAACGCGGCGGCCGGGTCGCCGGCGTCCTCGTCCAGTGCTTCCGGCTCGATTCCTTCCCTGTCGTCGTCCAGCTCCGCCATGTTCTCCGTGCCTACCTTTCCATGCCGATGCCCCGGCTAAGCCGGTGGCCGCGTGTCATTTCGTCTTGCAGCGCGCGGGCAATGGTCTGCTCGCGGCGAAGCTCCTGCCCGATTCCAAGCTCCTGCCGGCGATTGCGCAGGATGGAATCTACCTGCGGGTCACGCTCAAGGCTCTTGGTCATGCCGTTCATGTGGCTTTCGACCTTGGCGCGGGCATCGTCATGTTGCCAGCCGCGAAGCTCCCGGCGGTGCCCCTGTAGCTCCTGCCAGCGTTCAACGAACCGCTCGGCCCTGATATTCGGGTCTTGCAGGGCGGCGTTTTCGCGCTTCATCCCGTCGATAACCTGCGCGACACGCTCCCGGCCGGAAAGCTCGGTCATGGCGCGCGCCGTCGCCGGGTCGTTTTCCAGCGTCGAGCGCAGCAAATCTTTCATACCGTCGCGCACCTGGTCGAGCTGCTGGCCGGCATCGCGCATTTCCTGCCGCTGCATGTCGAGAACGGGCAGGCCCTCGCGCCGGTGCTGGTCGATCGACTGATAGGCCCGCGAATAGCGGTCAACGGCCTGCTCAAGCGGCGACGGCCCCCGCGCCCGCTCGGCCAGCCGGTCGGGCGCCGGCGCCTGCCGCAAGCTCCCTTCCCTTTCCGGCCGCTCGCTGCGCTCCTGTGAGGGTGCAGGACGCGCATTGAGCTTGAGGCCGGCGAACATACCGCGCCGCTGCTTCTCGGCCTGCTGCGGGCCTTTCTGGTCGATCTGTGGGCCGTCCTCGCCGGCGCGGTCCTGCTGCGGCCCCTCGGCCGCCGCGCCGCGCCCGAGTTTCAGGCCCTCGAACGGATTGCGGCGCTGCTGTCGATCGCCGGCGAGATCCTCGCGCGGATCTGCACGAAGATCCTGCGCAAGATCCGCGCCGACTTTTTGCGAGGATCTGCGATCAAGCGCATGATCCCCGGCCGTCGACTCCCGCTCCGCACGTAGCCCGGCCGCGCGCTCGGCCGGAATCTCGATCTCGCTACGGACGCCCATTTGCTCCGCGATCCCGCGCCGCTCGGCAAAGTCGCGGGTATAGTCGAGCGTCGTTTCCTTCACGCCCGACCGGGACAGGCGGCGTTCTAGCTGGCTATAGGCCAGCTCGCCGGCGTCCTGAACCTTCCATGTGTTCCGGTGCGTCTGCGTCCCATCGGGCAAGGTGACGGGGGTGGAACCCTCATGCTGTAGGCCGATCTTCTCCCCGATCTCGGGCGCGGCCTCCTTCATGGCGCGCTCAAGATCGACGCCCCATAGGGTGCGCTGCTCGCCCTTGTCGTTTTCCAGCGTCACGAAATAGCTGCCGGATTTCTGCGGGTCATGCTCATAGGGCGCGGCCCCATGCTCGACCAGCCGGCCGGCATTGGTGAACTCGTCCTGTGCCGCGTAGAGCTGCACACCGTCACGATGCCGGGTCATGGCGACATAGGTTAGATGCCGGTCCATCGTCCCCGACGCCATCACATAGGACCGATCGACGGTAGCCCCCTGATTTTTGTGAATCGTCGTCGCATAGCCGTGGTCGATCGCCTGATAGTCGCCCATCGGCACGCTGACGCTATCGCCGCCCCGGCCGTCGAGCTGCGCGACGATCATGGGGCCGGCACCCGGTCGGCCGGCCTCGACACGCTCAACGGTGCCTAGCATCCCGTTTTTCACGCCAAGGTCGCGGTTGTTCTCCAAGAACACGATGCGGTCGCCGGGCGCGAACTCCCGCTTTCCGTCATTGGTCTGGAAGGTCAGCGCGCCGGCGTCCTCGCCCTGCGCCAGCTCGCCCCGGTCCTGTAGCTCGGTCCTGATCGCGTCATTGATGGCGCGAACATCGGCCCGACGATGCGCCATCGCTACGCGGGTGCCGTCCGGGCGCTCGTCGCGGTCAGCAAGGTAATCGCGCACGATCTGGCCGCGCGCGTCCTCGCCCGTCTCGGCAAAGCTGATATTGCCGTGATCCCGATAGGCCGCCAGCCCCTCGGCCGTCCGGTGCGTGGCGAAGTCAACGGAAGCCTCCCGCTGCCAATCCACGCGCTGCCGGCGTATCTCCGAAAGCTCTGCATGGCCGATTTCCTCCGTGATCGCCCGGAACGGTGCGCCGGCCCCGATCGCCTGTAGCTGCTCATGGTCGCCTACAAGGACGATCTTCGCCCCGCGCGCCTCGGCCTCGCCAACGAAGCCGGCGAGCTGGCGGCTCCCGACCATGCCCGCTTCGTCGATCACGAACACGTCGCCGCGGCCGATCGTGCCGCGGTCGTTCTCCCAACCGCGGGACCATGACGCGAGGGTGCGGCTCTGGATGCCGGAAGATTCCTCCAAGCCCTCGGCCGCCTTCCCTGACAGGGCCGCGCCATGAACCTGATAGCCCTCGGCCTCCCACGCCTCGCGCGCGGCGGCAAGCATGGTGGATTTGCCAGCGCCGGCATAACCGACAACGGCCGCGATCCGCTCCGGCCCGGTGATATGCTCGATCGCCCGGCGCTGCTCGTCGGACAGCCGGGCGGAAGCATCGCCGGCGCTGCGCTGAATGGCGGCGTCCTGCCGCCCTATGGCGCGCTCGACATGCCGGCGATCGACGCCATGACCATGCGCACCGTGCATCCGCTGCGCGCTCTCGATCATGCCGGATTCGATCTCGACCATTTCGCGGGTCGAATACCGGGCAAGCTCGATCTCGCCCGTTGCCGGGTCCGCGCGCTCGGCCTGCAACTCCACCAGCGCCGGCGAGGCCATCACCTTCGCAAAGGCGCTCTGGAACTCCTGCGGGTCGTCGTTGATGTAGCGATGCAGCGCCCGCGCAACGTCGTGCCGATCGAACACGCTCTTTTCGCCGGTGATGAGGGTTAGAACCTGCTCGGGCTTCTCCCGGATCAGCTCGGCATTGCGCCGGGCCGCGTCCTCGTCCAGCCGCGCCCGCGACACGTCGAGGCCGCGCCGTTCCATCTGCGAGGCATGGACGCCCATATGTTCCGTGGGCGCAATCTCTAGCCCGCGCTCCATGTGCGAACGATGGTCGATCCGAATATCAAGCCCGGCCATCGCAAGGCGCTCGTTGGCGATCCCCTCCCACCTCTGGCGAAGGTCGCGGAGCTGCATATCGGTCGTCGGCAGGTCGTGCGCCAACAGCCATTTGTTTTCGCGCTCAAGATAGGTCTTGTCGCCTAACCCGCCCTCCGTCACCTGCCGCGTGGTCATAAGCAAATGGGCATGGTGATTGCGAACGTCGCTCGCCTCGTGCGGCGCATGAATGACGAAGTCCACGGCCGCGCCGTAGCGGTCGGCCAGCTCCTGCGCCATCTCCCGCGCCGCCTCTAGCCGCTGCTCGGCCGATAGCTCATGCGGCAAGGCAATCTCGAACTCCCGCGCAACGCGAGCGTCCTTCCGCTTTTCGGCAAATTCGGCGGCGTTCCACAAGTCCGACCGATCCCGCGCCCAATCGGCGTTCACGCCTTCCGGCAAGACGATCTCGGCATGTTCAACACCCTGCTTGGCCGTGTAGTCGTGCGTGATCCCGTCGCGCTCGTTGGTCAGCTTCTCCCCGGCACGATAAGCCATTGAGGCGACGGCGCTACGGCCACCCGCGCGCGAAACTGGCTTCATGCTCAAATGGTAGATCGCCAACCCGTTGCCTCGATCCTGTTTCAGCCTTTCCCGCCAGCCTCCAAGCTGGCGGCGCGCTGAGTTGCGTAGCAACTCGTAAGTGCGCCCTTCTCAACTTAATCGCTTCGCTCTTTCGTCGCTCGGTGTAGCGCTTGCGGCAAGGTCGATGCGATGAACTGAGGCCCGGATTGTGCTGCAAAACCGCTGAAAACTCAAGCGCAACGGGCAAACGCTGGAAAAGACGGCCGGGAATGATAGTCTAGGCGAACGACCGGAAAAGGAGATTTGAGGAATGGCGCGCAAAACGATCGAACAACGCTTGGCCGAACTGGATGCGCAGCGCGCCACGCTCAAGGCCCGGCTCGGCAAACAGGAACGCGCCAACGATACGCGCCGCAAGGTGCTGCTCGGTGCGCTCGTCCTGCATCGCCTCGAAAACGGCAAGGATGAGGAATTTTCCCGGCGCTTGGGCGAATGGCTCAAGCGTGAGCTGCCCGACTTCCTGACGCGCCCCGGTGACAAGGAACTGTTTGCCGATCTGATCGGCAGCGCGCCGGCCGGGGACACGACAGGCAGCGCCGGGGGGACGGCGGCATGAGTCAGGCGCGGCTTGCATGGGGTGCGTTCAAGAACATGATGCGGCAGGCCGCGCGTGATCCGCTATGGGCGTTCGTCGCTCTGCTCGCCGCACCTTTCCGCATCTGGAAACCGCTTCTCGGACTTCTGTTCCTCCTTGTTATCGTCCTGTTCGTCGTCGGCTTCGGCGGCCGCTTCGCTCTCGAACAAATGGGCTTCCGCGTCGGCTCGGTTCCGGTTCTCCTGCTCGATCTCGTCACGCTGCTGGTGCTGCTGGCGCTCGCCTTCCGCTTCCTCACCAATCCCCTGATTATCCATTTCGGGGATATGGACGGCGAAACCCACGGCTCGGCCCGCTTCGCCACCGACAAGGAAACCGCCGCCCTCGCCCGCGCCGATTCCGGCCTGCTGATCGGCCGCGACGGCAAAACGGGGAAGCTCCTGCGCTATGACGGCCCGGCCCATCTGCTGACGATGGCACCGACGCGCACCGGCAAGGGGGTGGGAACCATCATCCCGAATCTGCTCACCGCCGACCGCTCCGTGATCTGCATCGACCCCAAGGGCGAAAATGCCAAGATCGCCGGCCGCGCCCGCCAGACCTTCGGCCCTGTCCACGTCCTCGACCCCTTCGGCGTCACCGGCCAGCCCTCGGCCGCCTTCAATCCCCTCGACCAGCTCGACCCGGCCGGCCTCGATGTCGCGGAAGATGCCAGCACCTTGGCCGACGCCCTCGTGTTCGATGAACCCGGCATGGCCGGGGAAGCCCATTGGAACGAGGAAGCCAAGGCACTCATTGCCGGCCTGATCCTCCATATTGCAGCCAGCGAGCCGCGCGACAGGCGGAACCTCGCCACCCTGCGCGAAGCCCTCACCCTCGCCCCTGAAGCCTTCGCGGCGCTCCTGAAGGACATGCAGGCGTCAACGGCCGCCGGCGGCCTGATCGCCCGCGCCGCAAACCGCCACCTCGGCAAATCCGACCGGGAAGCGGCCGGCGTCCTCTCGGCCGCGCAGCGCCATACCCATTTCCTCGACAGCCCCCGCATGGTCGCGGTCCTCGGCCGATCCGATTTCCGCTTTGCCGATCTCAAGCACCGCAACGCCTCGGTGTTCCTCGTCCTGCCGCCCGATCGGCTCGCCACCTATTCCCGCTGGCTGCGCCTGCTCGTCGCGCAAAGCCTGACCGACATGGCGCGCGACCCCGCCAAGCCGGCCGTGCCGGTCCTCTACCTGCTGGATGAGTTCGCCGCCCTCGGCCACCTCGCCCCCGTCGAGCGCGCAATGGGCCTCATGGCCGGCTACGGCGTCCAGCTCTGGCCGATCCTGCAAGACGTTCACCAGCTCCGCGCCACCTACGGGCAGCGCGCCGGCACCTTCCTGTCAAACGCCGGCGTCCTACAGGTCTTCGGCGTCAACGATCACGACAGCGCCCGGCTTGTCTCCGACCTTCTCGGGCAGGAAACCGTTGTGTTCCAGACCATGAGCCGGGCGCTCGATTCCGACAAATCCGGCATTTCCTACGGCGAGCAACACACGGCCCGCTCGCTGCTGACCCCGGATGAGGTCCGCAACCTGCCGCAGCATGTCGAATTGCTGTTCCTCGCCGGGCAACGGCCGATCGTCGCCGGCAAGCTCGCCTATTACGCCGATGCAGAATTTCGGGGGCTGTATGATGCGCCCTGACCGTCTCGGCCGGCTCGATCGCTCAACCGCCCTTCGGGCGAAGCAGACCCGGCGCTAAAGCACCGGGACATTGTTACGAACGGCCCTCCGGCTCTCTACGGCGCTATTGGGGAGCGCGTTCGCCTCCGGGCCGGCGCGACTCGCGCCGCGATCTACCTGACGACCTGGTGCAAGCTCTATTCAGGGGAGAACCACGGCCGCGACGGTAGCCCCCCGGCCGGCCCGCTCTCATCATCTAGGGCCGTAGGGACGGCCGGGGGGCGGGCCACACGCGCAAGCGTTGCGGATTAAGCTATTTACGTATCCACGTATTAACGTGCGTAAGGCTCGATCGGCGGCAATCCATGTTGCGCCAGCACCGCCGACAGTCCGGCCTCGGCCATCGCCTGAATCGTCGTTCCCTCTGCATCTGCGAGCTGGCGAAGGCGCTGCCAGTCCGATCGCCGGACCTTGACCGTTAGGGCGACAGTCTCGCCCCCTCCCCTCTTTCGCCTCGGCGTCGGAATCTCCACGGCCGGCCGCTCGTCCTCGATCGCTGAAAGGCTGGTGACTTCCGCGCCAGCTTTCGGCCGGGTGAAGGCCGCAAGGCCGGTTGCTTTCTTTGCCATAGGTTCCGCTCCTTGGATACGCGCTTACGTATTTAGCTATTTACGCTCTAACGTGTTCTTGATCCATGCCCACAAAGCCCGGATTTCCTCCGCTGCTTTCCCCTCGGCCTCGAACTCCGTCACGGCGCTGCCGGTCGTGACAGCGCGGGCGAACGCGCGCCGGTCGGTGATCTCGCCGGGAACGATCGGCAGGCCGTAGGCTTCCAACGCCGCGCGCGTCTCTCCGATCTCGGGCGCACGGAACGGGCAGGCAGACAGGACGAACGCCCCGCGCACCTTCGCCGCCGTCACGATCTCGACGGCGGCCGGGACCGCAGCGAGGTCAAACGCGGACGGTCGAACCGGAATCAAGACCAGCTCCGACCTACGGGCTATCTGGCCGGCCGCCGGGGCGGCATGGGGCGGGGCGTCCACCACGGCCAAGGTGATGCCCTCGCCCTCGGCCGCTCTAAGCGCCGCGTCCAGCTCGCCGGCCTGCGCCGTGGCGACG